>JAHITX010000023.1 GCA_018817425.1 Pseudomonadota bacterium | reverse complement strand
TCAAAAATTGAATGTTGATTATAAAAATTTAATAATAACAAAAACTATCGCATGAAAAAACTTTAGGGGTTAGTTGTAGTGCCTTACTTTGTAAACCTTTAAGATAATAACGCTTATTATTTTTATGCGAAAGTCGGGTTATGCTTCACTACGTGTCACTTCGTGCAAAATTTAAACCCAACACAGAGATCGGCTAAAATGGGACGTTTTGAAACTGGCTCCAAACTATGTGCTATTTGCACTCCCATACTGTATGTGATAATGCCTTATTTATTCCTTGCTCCTTTCGTAGATTCCAGGATCATCCCAATATACTTTTATCTACGAACAGGAGCATTTTTCTATAAACCTTTTCCATTCTCCCCGGCTTAGCTATGGAGTTATAGGATAATTACCAGATGAGATTAACAACAAAAAGCAGATATGGCACACGCCTTATTCTTGATCTTGCTATTTATGCAAATGAACACCCTGTCCCTTTAAGGGATATAGCAAGACGACAGAATATTTCATTAAAATACCTTGAGCATTTGATCAAAAAACTAAAAGATGCCGGTTTAATAAAAAGCCGGAGAGGACCTTATGGCGGGCATATGTTAAATAAATCACCAGATAAAATTACCGTTGGTGATATTGTTCGAACACTTGAGGGAACAGCCGCTATCACAAACTGTGCTGAAGCGGAAGACAAACTTTGCGGTGTGTGCAATATGGCAGGCGATTGTCTCTCCCGATGGGTTTGGATTGAAGCCAGCAAGGCTATCTTTAACCGCCTTGATGAAATTACTATAGAAAGCTTAATATCAGGCAAGAAAAAGCAGATATGTAAAGCAAGGAAACACAGAGAAGAACTTAAAAACAACAAAAAAAGAAATGATGAACTCTTAAAAAGTCCATAAACAGGCCAAGGTCGAATAAGCCCCGGCCCTGGCTGAAAATGAAGCCAAGGCAAAGATAAAAAATCCCGTTAGAAATCAGCTTCCTAACGGGATTTAAATTAAAAACGAATGTTTTTGATCATTTATGAAAATCTTGCAGACCTGGGTGCTTTTCCTGCAAGAGGATTATAAATTTTCATAATTGCAAATTTCATAACATCTAAAGTCTTCATATCGGTTACAATCCCAAAAAGAGTATTTTCGGCACCTTCAGGAATAATGCAGCCGTTAGATGCGTCAAAAGCTAAATCAGGAAAACCTTTGATAAGTTTTTTATGTTCTTTGGCGCTAAAAGGCACCTGGACTGCCTTCTTGCCATCTATCTCTGTAACCTCTCCGGACAACCCGGCTTCTTCAATTTTCTTTAATTTTTCATCATCCAAAAAAATGTTGATAGTATAATCCGCCATTGAAATAACCTCCTGTTAAATTTGCTGATATTTTTATTAAATAACCCTCAATACATTTATATAAACGAATATATATAATTTTAAAAATTTTGGGAGATGTATTATATCATACTATTTTTGTCAAGAATCTTATCTTGAAAACTTGGCAATCTTTAACCCCTTTAAAATTACTATCTTGATTTTGTGCCAAAAATTCTATATAAAACAAAAATTATCCCCCCCGTTAAAGCTATTAAGCTGCTTAAGCCAAAAAGTGCATATGAACCTGCTTTTTCGTAAAGCCACCCGCTCAAAAAAAATCCAACCATCAGCCCAAGCCCGTAAGTAACTGCATTGTTAAGTGCCTGGCCAAGAGTCTTGGTTGCATTAGAAGTCATGGAATCGATATATAGAAGACTTGATATATGAAACGCAGCATAACTAAACGCATGCATGGTCTGAGATAAAAGAATAATAACAGGAGATACCGCCAGAGAAAGAGTCAACCATCTTAACACCGCTACGGCAAATGCAAAAATAATAACCGTATTGATTGAAAACTTCTTAAAAATTCTGTTTGAATTTATCATTACAAGGATTTCCGCCGTTGAGGCCAACCCCCAGGCAATCCCTATAAATGTAGGGTCATATCCAAGGTTCTCAAGATGTATGGAAAAAAATCCATAATACATTCCATGGCTTACAAGCATTAAAAAAGCGCTTGCAAGAAAAATTATTACCTCTTGTTTTCTTAAAAGTGTTATTGCCTCATGGTAGAAAGGCTTCTTGTTTAGAGGTTTTACTTCCGGAATCTTGATTGCAAAAGCAGCTTGTATTGCTGAACCTGCAAAAATAAAAAGAAGAATTATTCTGATAGGATAAATATCAAGAACTTTTCCCAATATAAATACTGTTACAATAAAAGCTATAGTACCCCATACTCTGATACTGCCATATTTCTTCCTTCTTTTTCCAAGGATATCTATTGTGAAGGCTTCAAGGAATGATATTATAGGAGCATAAAATGCCGTATAGCAAACTGTAATTATGAGCATTGCCCAGAAACTTGAAGTTAAAAAATAAAAACACCAAATTGCAGCGCTAGTAAAATGGCATAAAAGATATATTTTTTTTCTTGTCTGAAAACGGTCTGCAAGTGCTCCCATCAAAAGAGGCGATATAATCATTATAACAGATCTTGAAGCTGATAATGCACCTATCTGAAAACCTGTAAACCCAAGTTTATAGCAATACAGGTTAAAATAGGGTAAAAATGCCCCCATTACACCGAAATATAAAAAGTACTGTGAAGCAAGGATATATCTGTCTTTAAGAGAGAATTCAGTCATATTTATTTAATACGGTATTTGGAGGAAAACTTCAAATGAATATAAGTTGATTAGCAAATTTATACCATAGAGCCAGCTATTGGCTGGCTCTCCTGAATGTATTTGCAATATTAATCTACTTTTACTAAAACTTGTTTGGGTTTATCTTCTTCAGGTTTAGGAATTTCAACTTTTAACATTCCATCCTTAAATGTAGCCTTTATTTTATCCGAATTCACAGCAGAAGGTAAAGCAAACGCTCTGTAAAATGATCCGTAACTACTTTCTTTGCGATAGTAGTTTTCTTTATTTATTTCTTTATCTTTAACTCTCTCGCCTTTTATAGAAACAATATTATCCTTAATCTCAACAGATACCTCTTCCTTATTTACTCCGGGAAGCTCTGCTGTTATGACTAAGGAATCTTCATCATCATAAATATCCACTACAGGTTTCCAAGTATAAAGATTGATATCATCTTCAACATCTTTTGAGCGCACAACATCATCAAAAATTCGATTTATGCGATCCTGAAGATTTGTCATACTTGCAAATGGAGCCCATCTTACAATTTGTGTCATAATAACACCTCCTCTTATCATTTAGCCAATAATTATTAATTAAAATTAATTATAATAAGTGGTTCTCCTTTTTGCTAAAAAGTTAATCACAAGTTTTTTCTTGTCAAGAGGTATCTCAAAGTTGTAGTTTGTTAAATGATTGCTATTATTTTCCTATAATATAAAATTTAAGCGTTATAAATCAGGAGCCGAAAATGGATTATATCAAAATAAAATTTGGCAATGATTATGGAATGTTTAATCCGGAACACAAAAAAACTATTGAAGACATGTTCCAATCGTTAAGCCCTATGTTTTCTTTCTATGAATGTTCGTGGAAACCCCCTATGGATATTTATGAAACCGTCAAGGAAGTTGTGGTTATTGCCGAGATCGCCGGGATTAACAAAGATACTCTTGAAGTAGAGATAAGCAGCATGGCACTTAAGATAAAAGGAACTCGCAATGAACTTCCACGGACTGAAAATACAACATTCAGGCTTGCAGAAATACAATACGGAACCTTTGAGCGGATACTCTATTTTCCTGTTCCGATAGATACTGAAAACGTTTTGGCATCCTACGCAAATGGTTTTTTACATATAAAACTTGCCAAAATATCAACTAACAGAACATATAAGGTTTCTATTGTTGATGGATAATTTTAACGTTTTTTTCCAATCCGGTTTTCAAACTTAATTTATCCCTGTTTTTTAAATGTTTTACTTAGAGTCGCTTGGAGGTATCAATGGATCAACAGCAATCACCGTTTGATTTAAAAACAGAGAAACTTCCTGAAATTCTTCCGGTCCTTCCTTTGTTTGATAATTTGCTTTTTCCAAAAATGGCTTTACCTCTTGTAGTAATGCAGGCAGATTCCGTTCAGCTTGTTGACGAGGCCATGTCGACCAATCGCATTATAGGCCTTATTGCCTCCAAAAAACCCGGCACCGAGCCTTATAATCCACAGGAGGATCTTTACACTTTTGGAACAAGTGCCATAATATTACGAATGGCAAAGTCTTATGATAACAGCACCCAGCTTCTTGTCCAGGGACTTGGAAGATTTAAAGCAATAGAATACATGGAAGGAAAGCCTTACCTTAGGGCAAGAGCAGAACACTTACAGGAGAAAGAACCAAAAGGCAAAGAAACACAGGCTCTTGTCGCAAATATGCTAAGCCTTTTTTCAAGAATAGTTGAGCTTACGCCCGGTTTGCCGAAAGATACCGCAAATATGGCTAAATCGATTCAGGAACCGGGAATGCTGGCCGATATGGTAGCTTCGATTATGAATACAACGTTAGAAGAAAAACAAAAAATAATTGAAACAGAAGATGTACGCAAAAGATTAAAAGAAGTTACCAAACAGGCCACACATCATCTGGAAATCCTTGAACTTGGGAACAAAATACAAACCCAGGTTAAGGGGGATATGGACAAAGGCCAGAGAGAATATTACTTAAGGCAGCAGCTTAAGGCTATAAAGGAAGAACTAGGGGAAAAAGACGATACCAATGTGGAAGTTGAGGAGTACAAAACCAAGGTAAAGGAGAAAAATCTCCCGCCGGAAGCGCTTAAAGAAGCCGAACGTGAATTAAACCGCCTTTCGCGCATGCACCCGTCATCCGCCGAATACACGGTGGCATCAACTTATCTTGACTGGCTTACAACTCTTCCCTGGAATGAAAGTACAACAGATAATCTTGATATAAAGAAAGCAAAAAAGGTTTTGGATGAAGACCATTTCGGGCTTGAAAAGGCAAAAAAACGTATCATTGAATTTCTTGCCGTACGAAAACTAAAACCCGAATCAAAAGGCCCCATACTTTGCTTAGCAGGCCCGCCGGGAACAGGTAAAACATCTCTCGGCAAATCAATAGCAAGAGCGCTTGGGCGCAAGTTCATACGCATATCATTAGGAGGTGTCCATGATGAAGCGGAAATCAGAGGACACAGACGTACATATGTTGGGGCTCTTCCCGGACGTATTATTCAGGGAATTAGAACCGCCGGTGCAAATAATCCGATTTTCATGCTTGATGAAATAGACAAGGTAGGAAGCGATTTTCGCGGCGATCCTTCATCAGCGCTTCTTGAAGTACTTGATCCTGAACAAAACTTTTCGTTTTCAGATCACTACCTGGATGTTCCGTTCGATCTTTCAAAAGTAATGTTCGTTACAACTGCAAACGTTCTTTACACAATACCTCCTGCTTTAAGAGACAGGATGGAAGTCCTTGAGCTTTTGGGATATACGGAAGAAGAAAAGCTTAAAATAGCGAAACGCTACCTTATTCCCCGCCAGCGTGAAGCTCACGGTCTTAAATCCGGACAGATAGTATTTTCGGATGGAGCAGTTAAAAAAATCATCTCCGGTTACACGCGTGAAGCCGGATTAAGAAATCTTGAAAGAGAACTGGCAACAATATGCAGAGGGGTTGCAACCAGTATTGCCGAAAAATCTGCAAAAAAAGTTGAAATCACGGCTCAAAATATCTCAAAATACCTCGGACCCGAACGTCGATATCCTGAAGTACTTTCAAGAACAGCCACTCCCGGAGTCGCTACAGGGCTTGCGTGGACACAGACAGGCGGTGAAATACTTTTTATTGAAGCCACTGCCATGAAAGGAAAAAGAGGTCTTATCCTTACAGGTCAATTAGGCGATGTTATGAAAGAATCAGCTACAGCAGCTTTAAGTTTTATTAGATCAAACGCAAAGCTATTGGATATTGATGAAGAATATTTTGAAAACAATGAAATCCATATTCATGTTCCCGCAGGCGCGATACCCAAAGACGGTCCTTCGGCAGGCGTTACAATGCTTACGGCTTTATATTCCCTGCTGAAAAACAAACCCATAGAAAAAAATCTTGCAATGACAGGTGAAATTACTTTAAGAGGACAGGTACTTCCTGTGGGAGGAATAAAGGAAAAGGTTCTTGCAGCACACAATATTGGAATAAAAACCATCATTTTGCCAAAATGGAATGAAAATGATCTTTTTGAAGTGCCAAAAAAAGTGCAAAAAGCAATTAAGTTTCACTTTGCCGAGAAAATGATAGATGTTTTAAAAATTGCAATAAAAGATAACAACCTTAAATAGAATATGAATAAAATAATAAACAATCATAAAACAATTTTTAGTCTCCTGGTTTTTGGTCTTTTTCTTCTATCCAGCTGTTCAACAGGCAGACAACCGGTATCCGTGTCTTCAAAATATCCACCAAAAGCTAGTTATCCCCCGAAAGCTAATTATCCAAAACCCTATAAGGTTTTCGGGAAATGGTATCAGCCTATACCTGATTCAAAAGGCTACCGTGAACGCGGAATAGCATCCTGGTATGGCAAAGATTTTCATGGAAAGAAGACATCAAACGGCGAAATTTATAATATGCATGATATGACGGCTGCCCACAAAACCCTTCCCCTCGGAACAATTGTAAAAGTATTGAATCTTGATAATAACAAGGAAATAACCTTAAGAATCAATGACAGAGGACCGTTTGTAAGCAAACGTATAATAGATCTTTCCTATGAAGCTGCAAAAAGAATCGGTATAGTAGGGCCTGGTACATGTTCTGTGGAAGTTGCCACCATAGGACAGGAAGTGAAATCAGAAAAAGACAGAGTAGCACCGATTGATTATTACTCTGGTAATTTTACTTTCCAGGTAGGATCTTATGCTGATAAAAGTAATGCGGAAACATTAAAAGCCAAACTTAACGAAAAGTATAAAAACGCTCACATAGCTATTATTAATGACGGAAATAGAATTTTGTATAGAGTCCGTGTAGGATTATGTTCAAATCTTGAGGATACTGCCAAATACGAAAAAATCCTTGCAGAAGACGGATATGCTGATGTGTTTACAGTTGCTGAATAATTAGAATAATTAACTACTCAGGCACAAAGTAGCAAGGGCACATAGGCACAAAGAACAATGAAAACGTATAGAGATCTGGAAGTCTGGCAGAAATCAATGAATTTAGTTATTGAGATATATAAGATTTCTAAAGGGTTTCCTAAAGAAGAAGCTTATGGATTAACTTCTCAAATGAGACGTTGCGCGATTTCAATCCCAAGCAACATGGCGGAAGGTTATGGTAGAAATTCGACTAATGAGTATCTTCGTTTTCTGCGAATTGCAACGGGTTCTCTATATGAATTGCAAACCCAGATGGAAATTTCTATGAACTTGTATTATTTGAACAGGGATGAATTCGATAAGCTATATGAATTAAGCCGTGAAATAGAACGAATGCTTAGCAGTTTAATCAGGAAGTTAAGCGGTAAATAGGCAAAAACAGGGAAGAGATAAAGGTAAAGACGTGAAGGTGGTTAAAGAAATTTATGATGTATATGTGTCTGGGTCCGAAAAACGGGCATACAGAAAAAACTTTGTGCCTTTGTACCTCTGTTCCTATGAACCTGAGCAGTCAGGTATCAGTTCATGACCAGCAACAATGACAAACCATACATTTTTCTGGATAGAGACGGAGTTATCAATAAAGACTCCCCTGATTATATAAAAAACTGGTCCGAATTTGAGTTTATCCCCGGAAGCATTGAAGCCATAAAGATTCTTTCAAATAATGACTATCCTGTAATAATTATTACTAACCAGTCCATGATAAACCGCAAAATCTCAACATACGATAATCTTGAATTTATTCATGTAATGATAAATAAAGCTGTGAAAAATGAAGGTGGCAACATTAAAGATATCTTTTTCTGTCCCCATACACCAGAAGAAGACTGTGAATGCCGGAAACCTAAGCCCGGACTTATTGACCAGGCACAAAAAAAATATGCCATAAATATAGCTAAATCGGTTATGATCGGCGACAGTGCAAAAGATATCGAATGCGCAAGAAATGCAGGTTGTAGATATGCAATTCTTGTTAAAACCGGAAATTACAAGCATGCAATGGATTCCTTGAAAGAAAAGAATATACTTCCCGACTATGTTGCAGCAGATCTTTTTGATGCCGCCGGATGGATAATGAGTGTTGGCGAAAGCCAACAGCAGGGGTCAAGGGGTCAAGCTAAACCTCACATACATCCAAGCCTTGAACCCTCGAATCCTTGACCCCTTGAACCCTTTTAACTCAAAACAATTCCGAACAGGACAATAAATTAATGGATAAATATAAATAAATGATAGATAACGATCATCATTTAACAACTATTGAAGGCTATCTTGAAAATGTCACTTATTTTAATGAAGAAAACCACTATACAATTGCCAAAATCAGAACTCCGGGCATAGAAAACCCTGTAACAGTTGTTGGTTTTATGGCAGCTGTAAGTCCTGGTGAAACACTTAAAATTGCCGGCAATTGGGAAACCCACCCCAAATACGGAGAGCAACTTAAAATAAAATCTTTTGAAGTAACGCTTCCTGCAACAGCTGAAGGAATAAAAAAATATTTAGGCTCAGGAATTATCAAAGGAATAGGACCTTCGGCTGCATCAAAACTGGTTGCTTGTTTTGGATCAACAACTCTTGAAATTATCGAAAAGCATCCGGAAAGACTTCTTGAAGTATCCGGTATAGGCCAAGCAAAAGCTGCATCAATAACCGATGCATGGCAAAACCATCATCTTGTAAGAAGTATTATGAATTTTTTGCAGGATATGGGAGTCAAAACTTCATATTGCAGCAAAATTTTAAAACTTTACGGTGAAGATTCAGTAAAAATTTTAAGCGATAACCCTTATCGCATCGCAGAAGATATTGCCGGAACCGGCTTTTATATTGCGGATGCAATAGCAAAAAAAATTGGCTTTTCACATGATAAACCGGAAAGGATAAGAGCATGCATTCTTCATTTGCTGGCACAGGGCGCAAATGACGGACATGTTTTTTTATACGGAAAAAATATTATTGATAAATGCAGAACTGCTTTTGAGATCGGATATGATTACGTAATAGATGAGATATATTATCTGGCGGAAACTGGCGATATTTTCATCGAAAATAATTCCGAATATTTTGAGACCAACGCAGTATATCTTAAGGAATTATATCTTGCAGAAAAGGGCATTGCTGATCGCCTCATTGCTTATATGTCAATACCGGTGTCTCCTTTTTCCCTGCAATCTGATGAAATTATTCAAAAGGTTCAAAAAAAACTTGCCATAAAACTTTCAGAAGAACAACTTAGTGTTATCAAAGGAGTATTTTCCCATCGTATAGCTATCATAACCGGAGGACCGGGAACCGGCAAAACAACTCTTATAAGATCGGTTGCCGCAATTTTTGACTCTTTAGGTAAAAAAATAGAGCTTGCCGCCCCGACTGGCAGAGCCGCAAGGCGTCTTTCCGAAGTTGCAGGCAGAAAAGCTCAGACTATTCACAGACTCCTTGGTTATAATGCAATCGACGGATATTTTGACAAAGATCAGGATAATCCCTTAGAAGCTGATGCAATAATAATTGATGAAGCATCAATGGTAGATACTTTTTTGATGTATAGTCTTATCAGGGCGATTCCGGCAAGTTCCGCTCTAATACTTGTAGGTGATATTTTTCAGCTTCCTTCTGTAGGACCGGGAAATATACTATCTGATCTTATATTTTCCGAACAGATCCCTGTTTTTTACTTAAGCAAAATATTCAGACAAGCCAAGGAAAGCCCTATCATAATTAATGCGCATAAAGTCCGGCAGGGAGAATCTCCTGTGTTCGAGGACCCGGCAGACAGAGGCAGTATTTCCGAGTTTTGTTTTGTTGAACAAAACAAATCCGACCACATAGCGCCTCTCATACTTGAATTATGCAAAAAAACAATCCCGCATTTTTGCGGTTTCGATCCGGTAGAAGATATTCAGGTTTTAACTCCCATGCATAAAGGATTTGCCGGAACCATATATCTTAACCAGGTATTGCAGAAAGCCTTAAATCCCAGTCCTGTTTTTATTGAAGCGGCGGGAAACAGGTTCAAGGAGGGTGACAAGGTAATGCATCTTAAAAACAACTATCAAAAGGAAGTATTTAACGGAGACATAGGATCTATTGTCTCAATAGATGTTAACAAGAAAGAACTTCTCGTAAATTACTATGACAGAACAGTCGAATACACTTTTGATGAACTGGATGAACTTACACCAGCATATGCCATATCGGTTCATAAATCCCAGGGCTCCGAATACCCGGCAGTAATTATTCCGCTTGTAACTGAGCACTATATACTTCTTCAAAGAAACCTTCTTTATACCGCAATTACAAGAGGAAGCAGGATAGTAATATTAGTCGGTTCCAGAAAGGCTTTGGATATCGCATTAAAAAATGATAAACCCCGCGAAAGGCTTTCAGGGCTTAAAAACAGACTTGCCGGTTATTGATTGTTATAATTTTACACTTTACTGCTTTTCTCAAGGTAACTGCACCTATAATTTATCTGAAACCAAATATGAAATATAGGTAACCCAAGGGAATAACTATTGGAATTATTAATGAGAAACTTCTACTCTTAAATTTTACCTTAGAAAAGTTAAATCGGGCATCTTAATCATTCCCATAAAAAAAGAGGCTACTCATTAATTCCCCCTTAAAAAAGTATTGTCTCACATATTCCCCCTTAAAAAAGGGGGATAAAGGGGGTTGTAATAAAAATTTTGTATAACCCGAAACTGAAAGCTCTATCACGAAAACTCAGGAAGCAAGGTGTTTTATCGGGGGCTTTACTCTGGGAACAATCGAAAAGCAGAAAGATGAAGACGAAACAACCCCCTACCCCCCTTTATTAAGGGGGAATCAGGATGGGAGAGTCAACGAACGTTAAACTTTCTTCCCTCATAGCGGTAAAGAGTTTCAGCAACTGTTTACAAGCAATACAAATTCAAAATGAAATAGTAGAAAGGTTTTATGGCTGCGGTTAATATCCTCCTCAGCCCAAATCATACTTTTTCATTTTTCTCCATAAAGTTGTACGGGGAATATTTAATATTTTTGCCGTAAGGCCCTTATTATAATCGGAGCGCTCCAAAACCTTGCCGATGAATCTTTTCTCCATTTCATCCAAAGACACGAGTTTTCCACTTTCTATAGAATCAAACTCAAGCTGTTGTAAATCAGAAGGAAGATCACTGGACCTGATTTGGTCATAATCGATAAGAGCAACAGCTCTTTCAATAATATTTTCCAGTTCACGTACATTTCCGGGAAAAGTATAGTTGATCAGAATATCAAGAGCCTGCTGCTCAATCCCTTTAACAGGTTTATGAAATGCAAGACTGTATTTTTCGATAAAATGATTGATCAACAAAGGTATATCATCCCGGCGTTCTATCAGTTGAGGCAGGTAAATTGTTACCACATTTAATCTGAAAAAGAGGTCTTCCCTGAAGTTGCCCAAACCGACCTCATGCTTTAAGTCTTTGTTACTTGCAGCTACAATTCTAATATCAAGATCGATGGGCCTTACACCTCCTACACGCATAATTTGTTTCTCCTGTATTACGTGTAGTAATTTAATCTGCATGGATAAATGCATCTCACCTATTTCATCAAGAAGAACCGTTCCGCCTGCAGCAGATTCCAAAAGTCCTATACGTGTAGCTGTGGCACCTGTGAATGCGCCCTTTTCGTATCCGAATAACTCGCTGTTTATAAGTTCGTCTGTAAATCCGCCACAGTTGAAAGATACAAAAGGTCGCTCTTTTCTGGGGCTCGTCTGATGGATTTCTCTTGCTACAAGCTCCTTGCCGGTCCCGCTGGCTCCCTGAAGCAGGACATTGCAATTTAACGGCGCAACCTTACGGATCATGGAAAAAACCTTTTGAATTGCCTGGCTTGATCCTACTATGCTTTTAAACTTGTCTTTGCTCAAAAGTGCTTCTCTGAGCTTTCTGTTTTCAAGGCAAATATTTAGTTTTTCAAACGCACTTTTGGCTAAAAGTTTAATTTCACTTAACTTCAAAGGCTTTGGTGCATAGTGATAGGCTCCCTTCTTGATTGCCACTATAGCTTTATCAATAGAACTATATCCGGTAATAATAATTACTTCAGTATATTCATTTATCGCCTTGATTTGGGCAAGAAGATCCATTCCGTTTATATCAGGAAGCATCAGATCCGCAAATACAACCCCATAAGGAGCGCTTTTCATGCTTTCAAGAAAAGGGCCTCCGGAAGTAAATGTCTTAACTTCAAAGCCTTCTTTAGTTAGGGCTCTGGACATACTGCGGCAAACCGTAACCTCATCATCAACAACAGCTATGCGTCTTTCCATATTATTGGTTTTCCGATTTAGTTTTAGAAGGAATAAAAACAGAAAAAGTTGTTCCCCTGCCAACTTCACTGTTTACCTTAATAGTTCCACCATGATTTTTAATGAGTGAATATGTTACGGAAAGACCAAGGCCTACTCCTGTCCCAATGCTTTTTGTGGTGTAAAAGGGCTCAAAGATTTTTTCAAGAGCTTCAGATGGTATTCCAGGCCCGGTATCTGTAACATCAATTTCGACAAAACGGGAAGATTCCGGATATGCCTTTATCTCTATGCTTCCTCCGCCCGACATTGCCTGATTAGCATTAATCAGCAAGTTTAAAAAAACCTGCTGAAGACTTCTGAAATTTCCTTTTATCTGCGGCAAATCAGGGTTAAGCATGACATTTAATTTTATTCCGGAAAACTTGATCTGGTTCTTTATTAGTTTTACAGTACTGTTAATTACATCTTTGATATCCAGATCCGAAAAAGAAGATTCTTCCGTTCGGGAAAAATCCAGCAGATTTCTTACAATATCGTTTGCTCTTTCCACCTGGGCAATAATATCTAAAAGCATCTCTTTCCCTTCGGAATCGAGTCCTTCAGAATATTCATCCAGGAAAGTTTCGGCAGTTAAACTGATATTGTTTATTGGGTTATTCAACTCATGAGCAATTCCGGCAGTAAATGTACCCAGAGCGGCCATTTTTCTGGATTGTACAAGGTTCTCCTGGTTTGTCTCCAATGCCGTAGCCATTAGATTAAATGCTCTGATAAGACCTGAGATCTCGTCATTATGAGGGTCTTTGAAAGAAATCGGTGTAAAATCTCCGCTTCCCACCTCTTTCGTTTTCTTTTTAAGCAAACTAAGCGGGTAAAATAAACGGCTGGAAATAAATATGGAAAATAAAATAGTAACCAGTATAAATATGCCTAAAAAAGCAAAAGGAAGCAATGATATGCGATAGATAGTTTTGTGTATTTTATTTCGCTTTATTTTTATCAGCTCATTTACAAAATCCACCATACTTTTGCCTTCTGAACGCATCCGGTCCTGATTGATTCCGGCAACTTCACCAATATTTAATTTTAAACGTTTCAATTTTTCATGGTAAGCACTAAGGTTTTGCCTGAATTCCGAATATCTTTTTTCTCCGCCTATCCTGATAATATCAGCGGAAAGTTCTTCTACCAGTTCATCGCTTTGTTCAAGATAACTGATTACTTCCCTCACACTATCTTTGTCGTAATAAAGAAAAATATTTTTTTCGAACCTACGTACCTCAAGGATATTGTTTGCCAGATCACTGAATCTTTCACTTAAGACCATAAGTTTATTGATATATGAAAGGCTCCACAAGTTCAGACCGGTTAATGCGCATACTGAAAAAAATATAATACAGGTAGCAAAAATGAGTTTTGAACGTATTGTTTGAAGCATTAAAATTCTCCTGTTTCATATATAGATTTCCGGGCAATTAATATATATGTTTCAATATGGCACAAACAAATACAAAAATCCATGCGTTTTTTCATATTGAAACATTAACTTTTTTATAAAAGCTCTTCCACCCAATTTGATATACAAGAATAACAAGCTGTTATATCAATCCATTCGATTTGGCCCTTCTATTGCTTATATGGATACCAGGATTCAAGGAATCAAGGGGGCAAGGATTCAAGTAAAAGAACTTTTGTGAAAACTTCAGATAGATACCGGTATAATTTAGATTATGTATAAAATAAAAAATAGCGCTTGAACCCTGGAATCCCAGACCCCTATATATCAGGAGAAGGATGGAACGAATTCTCGTAATAATGAATGCTCAGTATAATGCATGGGAGGCCCTTGGCGGGGCGATTTCTCTTGCAAAAAGAATCAAATCCACAGTCTTTATTCTCAGGGTTTTTACTCCTGATAATAAAGAAGGATTGACACCGGAGCAATTCGCCAAAACTTCAGCAGCATGCAGGCTGGATAGTATAATTCAAAATGCAAGATCCGATTCAGTGAATATTGAATACTTTGTCACTGAAGGAGATTTTAACAAGGAGGTGATCCGTTTTGTTGAGCACAATAAAATAAGTTTACTGATAGTGGAATCAGGAATTCTTGAAGGAAATATATTATGGAATTCCGAAAAGAGAGTGTGCCATGTTAAGGACATTCTCTACAATATTTCGTGCAGAGTGGAAGTAGTTTCGCCTAAAAACTATTATAAAATATAAACGAAAGGTAACGGACATATGTATGTATACCTACCCATAGCAGGTAATGCTGTGAACATATTTGTCATACTCGGGCTTGGCGGTCTGGTCGGGCTTTTATCGGGGATATTTGGTGTCGGAGGAGGATTTTTAATGACACCATTATTGATTATGCTGGGTATTCCGCCAACCGTGGCCGCGGCTTCCGATTCAAACCAGATCGTAGCCGCTTCAGCTTCAGGAACCTACGCACATTACAGATTAGGAAATGTTGATTTTAAAATGGGGTTTGTGCTTCTCATCGGTGGAGTAATCGGGGGAACTTTTGGAGTCCAGTTAGTTAAGATATTGAGGGCTACGGGCAATGCCGATTTTGTTATAAAAATTACCTATGTGGCTATGCTCGCTATAATAGGCGGCTATATGTTTGTGGAAAGCCTGCAAAGCTTAAAAAAGCCATCCGCAATCGAAGAGACTTCTTCATCAGCCACTAAACCACCTTCTCTTTACGCCCGGCTGTTGAACATACTGCCTTTTAAAATTCATTTCGACAAATCCGGGATCAATATTTCCCTTATTGTGCCTTTGATCTTAGGAACTCTTGTCGGAGTATTAGCTGCTATAATGGGAGTCGGTGGAGGCTTTATCATGGTTCCGATTATGGTATATTTATTAAGAATGCCCATGCATGTTGTTGTCGGAACCAGCCTTTTCCAGATTTTTTTTACATGCTTAAACGTAACAATAATGCAATCTCATATCAATCACAGCGTTGATTTTATACTGGCCCTGATTCTTCTTGTAGGCTCATCATTCGGAGCACAAATAGGAACAAAAATCAGCAAACGGTTGAAAGGAGAGCAGATTAAAATCCTGCTTGCTATAATCATCTTGATAGTAATGGTTCAGATGCTTTTCGGACTTGTTTCGATCCCTAATTTACTTTTATCTTATAAAGGAGGCCATTAATGAACCGGCTATTATTAAAGCGATTGTTTTATATATTTTTGGCGCTGCTTTTTGTTCCCTCTCTTTTTGCTTCAGAAAGCTACGCCCAGACTTCACCTGTAGATATTGATGTTATTCAACCCAAAACCATTGAGATAAATTATTCATTTTCCGGAGGTAAAGTCAGCGTAAGGGAAGTAATCCCTTCCGGAAACAAGGTTGCTTTAAGACTTATCGGCCCAAAAGAAGATCTGGTTTTAATGAGAAAGGACAGGGTAAAGGGATTATGGATGAATGTGGAACAGATCCATTTTCACGATATACCAAATGTTTATCTTCTCATGACTTCAAAAGATTTATCTTCTGTAGAAAACAGGGATAGCATTAAAGCCATGAAGCTGGATTACTTCTCTTTGCTCGCAGAAAGCCTGCCGGATAAAAGCCTGAATAAAGATCCTGAAAAACATCAAACCGATAACTCCCTTTTAATTAATGAACTTATCAAATTAAAGGAATCTGATAAACTCTATCAGATATCTGATGGAACGGTAAATATTAAACCATTGGAAAAAGGAGCTTGGGATCAGGTTGATGCAGTATTGAATGTGCCGGCTAAAATTTCTCCGGGAACCTACACTCTTGAGTTGTTTGCTTTAAAAGACGGAAAAAGCAGACTGGTGCGCTCAAGCAGCATTGAGGTTAAATTGACCGGATTACCTGCAATGATATCGAATCTGGCCTTCAAAAATGGCTTATTGTACGGAATTCTGGCTGTTATCATAGCCACCTTCAGCGGATTGCTTATAGGTGTTGTTTTCGGGTCAAAAGGCAGTCATTAAATATAAAGTCAGTAGCTTATAAAAGGTTCAATCTGAATGATAAACCCACTCAAAATATTTTGGGGACGCAATAAGAACGAAGATGAATTGTCCCTCCAGTTTCTCTTCCGGACATTCAGAGAACTTTTAATTTACAACAATAAAGCTCTGGATCTCATGGCAGACATGGGAGAAAAGCTTAGCGGAGATTATCTTTTCGATAAACAATATATTGAGTCAATTATAAATCAACTGGAAGATGTAGTATATAAGATTATATACGATCTTAATCTGATAACTCCAAAAAAACATCTGCATCTTTTCGATGTTTTTGAAAAAGCCAAAATAGATATTCGTGGAGAATTGAATTCTCAGTTCACTCTTCCAAAAGGAGAATATGTCTATTCTATAAGTGATCTTACAAAAGAAATGACCGACCTTGCCGGAGAAAAAATGGCAACCCTTGGAGAACTTGCAAATCGTCTTGATTTAAATGTTTCCAAAGGTTTTATAATATCTACCTATTCTTTTAAGCAATTCATTGAATACAACAGGCTTGAAGAATTGGTTGCTCCATTATGTGAGGGCAAATTTAATCAGGAGGTTATGGAGAAAAAAGCAAAAGAGTTGAAGATAAAGATAATGCAGGCAAAGATACCTCCTGAAATCAGAAAATCAATTCACAAGAAACTTTCATCATGTAAGAATAAATCGTCAAACAGATGGGCTGTTCGCAGCAGCGCAGTTGGAGAAGACAGTCAAATAAGTTATGCCGGACAGTATATAACAGTTTTAAATGTGCCTTCTTCTCAAATAGAATCAGCTTATAAAGAAGTTGTAGCAAGTCTGTTTTCTCCTCAGGTTATAACTTATCGTAATGAAATGGGAATTAAGCAACAGGAAATGGCCATGGCTGTCGGATGCTTGCCTATGTTATCTCCAGTGGTAAGCGGGGTTATTTATACTGCTGACCCTAATGGACTTGAAGGTGAAGAAGTCATTATATCTGCCTGCTGGGGTTTGGGTAAAATAGTGGTTGACGGCGAAATGGAGGTGGATCAATATAAAGTTTCCAAAACGTCCCCATATACCGTTTTATGGCAGCATATCGGCAGAAAAACAAAACAATATGCTCTGGCCAAAGATAGTGGAATCAAACTGGTTCCGGTTCCTGACCAAAAGCAGAGAATCTCCTGTCTTGATGAATCCAGGATGCATGAACTGATAGAAGGAGCCATCCGTATAGAGCAATATATGAAATCCTTTCAGGATATCGAATGGTCTATCGATAAGAATGGACACATTGTCTACCTTCAGGCCCGTTCCCTTCAACTTTCGGAAAAAAATGAGCTGGACAAAAACCGACTGGTTACCGCTGCCAAAAACTATCCTGTTATTTTAAAAGACAAAGGAGTGGTTGCCAGCAGAGGGATAGGAGCAGGAACGGTTTTCCAGGTCAGAACCGAGGAAGACACTCAATATTTTCCCCGCGGAGCAGTACTTGTTTTAAAACATACTTCTCCGCGAATGTCTAAGATAGTTCCTTTGGCGAGTGCGGTAGTAACCGATATAGGAGCGGTTACAGGTCACATGGCCACGATTTGCAGAGAATTCAGAGTCCCTACAATAGTAGATACTTCTCATGCAACTCAAATCCTGAAAACAGGAATGGAAGTTACAGTTGATGCTGAAGAAAATATTGTTTATCAGGGGATTATAAAAGAACTTTTAACAGCTCAATTGATTGAAAAAATACCATATGAAGAAACTTATGAATTTAAATTGCTAAGAAGGCTGTTGAAAAAAGTATCAACCCTTCATTTAACGGATCCTCAATCTAATGAATTTGATCCTGCTCATTGCAGGACATTTCATGATATCATCCGTTTTGCCCATGAGATGGCTGTAAGAAAAATTGCCCAGGGAATTCAACCCAGACAATTAAGTTTTATACATTCCCTGACAAAACTAAAACTCAACATACCTTTAAATTTAACAGTCATTGACACCGGAGGAGGAATTAAAAAGGGGATTTCCTCAAACGAGATATCTCTTAAAGAACTATCCTGTGAACCCTTGCTGATTCTGCTGAAAGCTCTTACTGCTCCAGGTGTATGGCAATATCAGCCCGTGAACCTTGATTTTAAGGGATTTATGTCCAGCTTCACCAGCAACCGTTCATCACAGTCTCTGCCGGACAGGATTAATATAAATTTAGCTATCATATCAAAGGAATATATAAACCTTAACCTTGGTTTGGGATATCACTTTAATATGGTTGACGGAAACATGTCCGACGACAGGAACAACAACTACATCTACTTTCGCTTTTTTGGAGGAGTCACTGAAATCTCCAGGCGTACAAGAAGAGTAAAAGTGCTGGCCCGAATACTGGAAAAAAACGATTTTTCAGTTGAACTCAAAGGTGAGTTGATTATAGCCAGAATAAAAAAGATTGACCGGCCCCAGATGGAAGACAAGTTCCGCCTGATAGGCCGATTAATAGGCTATACCCGGCAATTAGACGTACAGTTGCGAAATGAAAATGATATTGATTTATTCGCAAACCAATTTCTAAACGGGGAGGAATCTATTCTTGTCAAACCGGAGGACAGATGAATAAAACCAGCAGTGTAATGATTATAGATGATGAACCGATTGTTTGTAAACGGTTACGTTCAACTCTGGAAAAGGCAAATTTGGAAATAGAAACTTTTACTGATCCTAATGAAGCCGTAAAAAGATTTTCCGAAAAATTATTTAATGTATTAATTACCGACCTTAAAATGAAAGAAATGGACGGAATTGATGTGTTGAAATTAGTAAAAAAAGTTTCTCCGGAAACAAAAGTTATTATCATTACAGGAGTTGCAACGGTTGAAAAGGCTAAAGAAGCCTTAAAATTAGGAGCCTACGATTTTATTGCCAAACCTTTTAAACTTTCCCAATTGCGA
This sequence comes from Pseudomonadota bacterium, assembly GCA_018817425.1. Lineage (NCBI taxonomy): Bacteria > Pseudomonadati > Pseudomonadota > Pseudomonadota bacterium. Next base: position 76,256 of record JAHITX010000023.1, on the reverse strand, counting down.
AATCTTGTAATGAAAGGGATAGGTCTTTCAGAGTGAATAATCATTTAATAAAAGTAATTATAAATAATAAATATTCAGATAAAAAGGAGAACAGATGGCTATTATAACTATTTCCAGAGGTACTATGAGTGGTGGAGAATCTTTGGCCAAATGCATTTCTAAAAAATTAAATATTCCGGCAATCAGCCAGGAGATTTTAAAAGAAGCTTCCAACCGTTTTGGAATATCACAACCCCTTCTTCTCCAGCAGCTGGAAAAAACCAAAGGATTGATTCATGGTAACTCTACAGAACGCGGTCTTTACCTTACAGCCATTCAGCTGGCTTTGGCGGAAAGAGCACAAAAAGGGCCTTTTGTTTATTATGGACATGCCGGACATTTTTTATTAAAAGGCGTCCCGCAAGTATTAAAAATACGCGTAATCGCTCTTCTTAAAAACCGTTCCCGTACACTTTCGGATCAACAAAATATAACATATGAAGAAGCAAAAAAAAGAATATTAAAAATGGATGAAAGCCGGATAAAATGGACAAAATTTCTATACAATGTTGATTGGCGTGATCCGGCATTATATGATATGGTTATTAATATTGACGCCATAAGCTTGGAAAGCGCATGTGAAATAATTATCTGTACTCTGAAACAGAAAGAATTTGAACAGTCACCGGAGTCTCAAAATATTATTGATGATTTTCTTTTGGCATGCCAGGTAAAAACAGCATTAGTTACACATGACCAAACCAAAGGATTAGGCTTGGATGTAACATCTGAAAAAGGATCAGTCACCATTACCGGAAGTTTTGAAACCGGCGGAATATTTTCAAGCGGAAAACACAGAATTAGAAATGATCTGGTTGAAGTTGCAAAGCAAGTTGAAGGAGTAAAAAAAGTACTGATCGGCATTGAGAATATCCCGGTGGCATTGGAATAAGCCAATGTACAAAGTATTTTACTTATTTTGAACGAAAAACCCGGCACCATAGATAATTATTGCCCCATACCGAGTCAGGATATCTTATAAAAGGAGGTTACTAATGGACAATTCAAGCAGTAATACCGGAGTTAATCCTGTAAAACTTAAGATACTGATTCTAGATGATGAACCTATAGTATGCAAACGTCTGAAACCTGCATTCCTTAAAGCCGGCTATGAAGTGGAAACTTTTACAACCAGCGCAGATGCTATGGAAAGAATACTGGAGAAAAAATTCGATATTGTAATTACCGATCTTAAAATGGAAGGGGTAAGCGGTATGGAATTTTTAACAGAAGTAAAAAAGCAATCCCCTCATACGGAAATCGTAGTTATAACCGGATTCGCAACTATAGAAGCCTCAAAAGAATCACTTCAGAAAGGAGTCTTCAGGTTTGTAGCCAAACCTTTCAAGCTTGCCGATATACTTGAGATAGTAGAACAATTAAAAAACGAACGTTTTTCAATAACACCCTGATCTCAAATGAAAAATATTTTACTTCGATTTCTGCCTAAGTTTAGCTCATCCAAGCAAAACCCTGAGATGATCAGGTCATTATTTTCTAAATTCCAGATCATTCTCGATATGAACACAAAACTGCTTGAAAAAATGGCAGTAATGGAACGCGCTTTGGGAGGAGAATATATATTTGACAAAGCCTTCCTGGAAAGCTCGGTAAGTGAAGCAAACCAGCTTGTATATCAGGTTATATACAGTCTTAATACACTCACAGAGAACAGGTATTCAGACCTATTTGACCGGTTTCAGATTATAAAGACTTACCTTGAGGACATTCTATCCGGGGGATTAGGCCCTTATTCCGGCAGACTTACCCTGCCCTATCCGTCAATTCGCCTTGAAATGTGGCCGCTTACAGGGTTTTTCAGCGCAAGCCTTGCTGAATTCGGCCAGCACTTAGGGCTGCAAGCACCGGATGGTTTCGTAATCACAACAACAGGCATTCGCTCCTTTTTACAAAATAACAATCTTGATCATAAAATTAAAGAAATTGCAGACTCACTTTCAGCAGATAAATTGCAGAACGAAAATGCCCTTTTAACTGATATAGTAAATAATTCCGATATCCCCAAAGAACTTGAACAGGCAATACTGGATGAAGTTATAAAACTATCTGACCGGATAGGAAAAAACACTTTACTTGCAGTCAGAATTGATAAAGTCGAACAGGAAGCAAGTAATCAATTTATAGATATATTCGATGTAGCACCTTCTGATATCTTAAATGCATTTAAACAATGCATAGCCAGGTATATAGTAAAAGAAGCGGAAAGTCTTTTACAGCAAATTTCTGAAAAAGAAATTTCAATAGCTGTAGCTGTTTATGAAATGATACAATCCAAAATCTCCGGAACTGTCTTGACATTAGATCCGGCACATTCGCCTTTGCAGGCTGCAGGCGTTGCTGTTAACATAAATAATAGCTTTCACGAAAGCAACGAAGTAAAGGAAAAAGAAGAATTTTTTAGTGTTCAGAGATTTTATCCGTTTGAACCTGTTGAATCGAAAATACTACAGAAAGAAGCAACTAAGAGGCTGCCGGACGATAAACACAGCCTTTCGATTATGGACAGTGGTCATCGTCGCGGATCTTCTTTGCTTCGTAAAGATAATATAATATCCATTGTCGAAACAGCTATGGCTGTCGAGCGCGCATTAGGAAAACCACAGAAAGTCTTCTGGTCACAAAAAATGTCAGGCCAAATAGTTATTACACAAGTAAAACCTCTTTCATCCCTTTTATATGATGATATCTCCGAAAATGATTCAATTGATGACTTGAACAAACAACTTGAAAAAGCCACTGTATTGCTTGCTGGTGGAGAAACTGCACAAATGGGAGTAGCCACAGGCAGACTGGTACATGTTGCTCAGGATTACAGTTATAAAGTATTCCCGCTGGGTGCAATAGCTGTGGCAGACAAAGCAAGCCCGAATCTTAGTCCGATTCTCCGGCGAGCCGCAGGACTGATAACCGAAACAGGTTCATCTGTGGGACATTTGGCTTCTATAGCAAGAGAAGTTCATGTGCCTTCAATTGTCGGAGCCAGCGGGGCCCTGGAGCTCTTAAAGGAAGGAATGATTGTTACCTTGGATGCAGGCGAGTGCAAAGTTTATCATGGCATTATCGAACCTCTTGTCCGTTATGGTTCATCCGGCATGGAGCTTTACCCTACTGACCCTGAGTATATAACTTTAAGGCAATTACTCCGCTGGATTATTCCTCTCAACTTAACCGATCCCGATTCTCCTGATTTCAATTCTACCAATTGCCAAACATTTCACGACATCATACATTTTTCTCATGAAATGGCAGTTGAGGAGTTACTCAATATCCAGACAAGGCATAAAGAGCTTCGCGGAATTGAAACCAGGCGTCTTAAATTAAATATTCCGATAGATATCCGGGTACTTGATATAGGAAACGGGGTAGTAAATTTGGCCGCAAAAGAACTCAATACTGATGACATATCATCCCTGCCTTTTAAGGCTTTTTTGAAGGGTTTGGCTTCAAATGAAATGTTTGATCAGCAACCAGGCTCGATCGGTCTGCGCGAAATACTTTCCGGGATGGACAAAACATATACAGCCCTGAACACGCCACCGGAATATGCCGGGCAGAACCTTGCTATAATTGCCCAAAATTATATTAATCTTACACTGCGCTTAGGCTATCATTTCAATGTCATCAATGCTTACCTTTCGGAAAATCCAAATAAAAATTTCATATATTATCGTTTTGTAGGCGGTTTTGCCTATATGGACAGGCGTATACGAAGAGCAAAGTTTATAACTTCTATTCTGGAAAACATGGATTTTAAAGTAACCGTAACAACGGATCTTGTAATAGGAAAGCTTAAAATCATAGACCGAAAATATATGGAACTGGCATTGAAAAGCCTTGGTGAATTAACTGCTTTTAGCCGCCAGCTTGATGTCAAAATGGAATCCGAAAAAGATGTTGAAGACTTTATAAGGCTTTTTACTAAAAGGTCTAAAAACATTTTCTTGGCAAACAGAATTAAAGAACAGGATCAGGCATGTTCAAAGTAGTTAGAAAATACTGGGAAAAACGCAAGAATATCAAGTTGAAAAGGGCAGAGGAAATAATCCGAAACCTTAAGGTACGTTACCATACATTTCGCATTCTTCTTATAAATAACGAAAGAGCTCTTAAAATATTAAGCGGGATAGATCTAAAACTGAAGATGAATAATCCTTCTCTGCGGGACATAATCGATCAGGCGGAAGAACTTCTGGGGATAAGCTATGAGCTTGTTGATGGCCTGAATCGTCTTAGTTATAATAAGTATTTAAAACTCTACGAATTACATGAGAGGTTAAGAGAATTTATCCATAACGCGCTTCCCGAAGTATCACATGAATCCGGCTATGGACCTTATTGCCTTTTTTTCGATGAAATCACACCTGAAACAAAAAAGATGGCTGGAGGTAAAGCTGGTGCTCTTTCGGATTTAATAAAGATTAACATGCCTGTGCCAAACGGATTTGTTATTACTATAGATGCGTTTAAATATTTTCTTCGTACAAATGACATTGAAATCCCTATAAGGCAGAGCCTGAACAAGATTGAAACCGATGAACGTTTTCTTAATGATCTTGAAGAGATTACAGGAAATATTAAAAAAATGATTTTATCAGGAAAACTGACAGGCGAATTGGAGGATGCATTAAAAACTTCATATGACCAGCTTGTCGGATCTGATAAATTGCCAATATCTGTAAGAAGCAGCGCCAGTGCGGAAGATCAGATTTCACACTCTTTTGCCGGACAATTCAAAACGGTTCTTAATGTAATTTCTTTTGATAATATGATAGATGCCTTTAAAGAAGTCCTTGCAAGTAATTTTAATACAAGAAGTATTATATACAGATTGCATGCCGGCATCCCGATTTCAGATTTTAATATGGCGGTTCTTTGCCAGATCATTGTTAAGGCCACAACCGCCGGAGTTCTTTTTACTGTCGATCCTGCTTCTCCAAAAAGTGACAGAATGCTTTTAAGCGCTGTTGCAGGCTTAGGAACCCTTGCTGTAGGAGGAGAAGCACCGGCAGATATTTATCATCCTTTGCGTTCGGGTAAAGAAATTGAAATACCTGCCGAAATTGCCGATAAGTCATTCAAGGACGTTTGTTCCCCTGAAGGCGGTATACACAGGGAAGAAGTTCTACCTGAGCAAAGAAAACTACCTTTACTATCTGCAAAAGAAATTTACAGCCTTACCGGTTTAGGAATAATGATTGAAAGCCTGACAGGTAAACCTCAGGATATCGAATGGGCCATAAATGAAGAAGGGAGACTTTATATTCTTCAATCACGTCCGTTTCAGTTTGCGGGTAAAAAACCGGGAACTAAGGAAATACCGCAGGGTAATGTTCTTTTACAGGGAGGAGCTTTATCTTCATCCGGGAGAACTATCGGAAAAGTTATCATAATAAACTCCTCTTTAGATATTAATAAACTTGAAAACGGGCCGATAATTGCCGTACTTCACCAGAGCCTTGTTGAAGTTGCAAAGTTCATGAAAAATATAAGCGGTATCATAGTTGACAAAGGCAACCCTGCAGATCATCTTTCAAATGTCGCCAGGGAATATGGAGTTCCAATGCTGACACGAACCGAAAAGGCTACTCATATTCTTCATAATGATCAATGGATTACTATGGATGCCGACCAGGGCATAATCTTCTTAGCTCCCCGGGAAGCTTTACAGAACCTCCGGGAAAACAGACCTGTTATTTCATCCCAAAAAGCTTTGCAAGATAAAAGTTCTGCAAAATTTTCCGAATCAGAGCGACTGCGAAATCTGATAGTTCATCTTAACCTTACGGATGCATATGGGCCGGCTTTTTCAATTATGGAATGCCGTTCCCTTCACGATCTTATCCGCTATATCCATGAAATGGCGGTTCTTTCAATGTTTGAAGCAGGAGATGAAATAACTGAGCAGGCTGGCTTTTACATTCACCGGCTGGAAGGAAATATCAACTTTCATTTTCTGATAATAGATATGGGTGGCGGACTTGCACCGGATCTTCAAAAGATGGAAATCAATATTTCCGATATTCTTTCCACACCACTGCTTGCCTTGTGGAATGGAGCAACAACACCAGGGCTTCGCTGGAACGCACCACCGCCTGCTGCAAGTCTTCAAGGGCTTTTTGGCAGAACCATCACAGATGCAGGCAGTCCAAGACCTGTCGGAAATAACAGTTATGCTATTATAGCTAAAGACTACTTAAACCTTAATGCACGTATAGATTTTCATTTTAGTCTTATCGACACCGTATGCGGCAGAAATTCCAAAGACAACTACATACGTTTCCGTTTCAAGGGTGGTGGAACAGCGCTTATACAAAGAGAACGGCGAACAAAACTAATAGAAAAAATCCTGAACACATACGATTTTTTCACAGATTGCACGGGAGATCTTGTGACAGGCACAATTGCGGAAATGTCTTTGAGTTCAACAGAAGAAAGGCTTGTAATGCTTGGGCGGCTTTTAGGGTTTTGCCGCCTTATGGATGCAATGATGTATAATGATGAAGCTCCCATGACTTTGGCTAAAGCATTCCTTGATGGAAATTACAGTCTTGAAGGACTGCCTCTTAAACAGGATGATGGCAGAAAAGTTTAGGCATGAAAGAAACGAAGTTCAGGAAGTAAAACCGCTGTTAGCATATTTCCATAAACCGCTCCCGTATCTATTCCTATCATACCCGGTGCAACAAAAGGCATTTCAAAAGTGGTGTGACCGAATACTACAGTCTGCTCAGTTTGGCGTTCACCTTTTAAAAATGTATCCCTAACTGAAAGCAGCCGGTCTAAAGAACATTCATCCGGGTTTTCACCAGGTATAACTCCTGCATGAATAAAAAGATAATCATCAGTTTTATAGTATGTAAGTAGTCCGTTCAAGAAATCAAGATGTGCCGGTGGCAAAAAGCCAAGATCGGAAAGTGATTGAAATTTTGCATCAAAATAGCTTTTAAGCGTCGGTTCTACATCCATTGAACGTAGCAACCTAAGATATTCCTGATCTTTCGTTTGGGCATATTGTAAAAGCGCATGCTCATGGTTGCCCTTCAAGAAAACTATGTTTTTACATTTCTTTTTAAGATCAAGAAGATATTCTATTACTTCTCTTGACTGAGATCCACGGTTAATAAAATCACCAAGAAATATCAGCGTATCAGAATGAAGATCAAACGGCAGCCTGTTCATTAAAGTTACAAGTTTTTCGTAACAGCCGTGAATATCTCCCACCGCAAATATTTTTCCAGGTTTTTTTTCGCGACTTTCCATATATTAAATCTCTTAAGCCTTAACGATAGCGTTAAACATTAAGTAGTACTTTTCAATATATCCATCAATGCCTGTTGCATATCCTGAGTTACTATTTTACGGTCATACCCGGTTGTCAGCCGTTTGCCCAGAAGTCTGCCGGCATCCACTGCGCTTGCCATAACTTCCGGTTGCTTTGTTACATCCGGAATGTTTTCAGGTGTAATTTTTACACCTTTTCCGTATACCATAACTGGAATTCCTACGCCGCATGTTTCCCCATATCCGCAGGAATAACAAGCTGCAGCTCCCTGACCGCTCACTTTTGTAACTGTTTCAATAAAGCTGTACACCCTCCGATCTTTTTGCCTCTAAGAGATATAAGCTCATATTCTATACCCGTGTTTTCAAGAACGGTTTTTACCAATTTATAAACGCCTGATGTTTCATCTTTTCTTGGGCTTCCGGAAATTCCTAGTATTTTCTTAAATCAAATCCTCAGTTTGTTATAAACATGGTAAGACTTTGTGTGTTAGAATTTCTTGCTCCAATAGGTTATCCCTCTTGCCGCAGGCAATGGCTTATTGCCTGTCCGACTTCCGGGCGGCAGGTAAAACATCCTGTCCATCCTGTTAATCCTGTCTAAAAATATATCGGTGTGTCAATGCGTTGTATTGTAAACACCCCTTCCGATATATCACCAACTAAATTTTTATTGGGTTAATTCCTGAGGCTTTTCATTCTTTGATGGCTGCAAATGATGCAGTATTACCGGCATATTTGTATGAAAAAGAGCATTTGCAGTTTTTATAAGAAACCAGAATGAGAGCAATGGCAAAATAATAACCTGAATAAGAAAAATTCCTACATACAGAAATGTAAGCCTTAAAAGATTATCGATTATATCTCCGGCATTTGCAACAGTTGCTATAAGAGCATTTTTTAGTTCCGTTGATTTTATCTTAAGAAACAATGCACTGTTTTCTATAGTTCCCAAAACACCGTCAATCTTTGGAAGTGAGAAATCTTTTATTCTATCAAGTTCGGATGAACCGGCTGACAGCTTTTGATTTGCTTCCGATATTTGCTCGGCAAAATAATGCGATTGAAGATATTCATTTGCTAAAGACGATGCCGGAAGACAAAAGCGGGCAACAACAATGATTAACATAAACCTGATCAGGGTTTTCTGCAAAGAACTTAATTTTTCATTTTCAAACCATATCAATATGGACAAAACAAACAGAAATACGGAAAGGATAGGCGGCGCAACCGATACGCCGATTTCATATGCAAGTTTCTGTACCCCTAATGAAGTAATTGCCGTCACAAGCACATCGGATAAACGCTCGGTCATATCATCAATCGGGTCCAATGCCTGCCCCACAGCCAAAGATACTCCCACTCCGGCAGGTTCCAACTGCAAGCTTGAATCCTTTATAATCGAAACGGAAGCATTGATCACCCTGCATGTAGCATAGGCTATCCCAGCTTTGCTTATTGCTTCACTGAAATAAGTATCGGTAGTGGTATCTAAAACAGGAAGCCTTAAGCCGGATGAAAAAAACAGCAACATAGATAACACTAATCCAACACTCGATTTGATTATTTTTTGTTTTGTAGTGGTTTTCATTGTTTGCTTAAATTCCTGCGGCATAAAGGTTTAAGAGTTCGGCTGTTACGTACAAAGATATTGAAAGAATATGAAAAGAAACAAGAACTGTACAGTTCATAAAGATTTTAATAATTTTCTCCTTCCGCCCGCTTTATTATTAATCTATAATAGGGTTGGTTTAGGATCAAATAATTTTATCGGTAGCACTTTTTTGTATCGGGAAAAGTCTTTGTCAGTAGTAAAAATTGGAACATCCAGCCTGTTTGCAACTGCACATATGAGGAAATCAATGTGAGAACCATGAATTCCTTTTTTTCTGCATTGATTATTCATTTCGGCTGCGGATTCATAATCGGAATCTTGAATAGAGGAATTCTCAAAGAACGATAAATATTCTTTTAGTTTTTCAAATTTCTCTAAGTTACTATAGCCGGAAAGAATCTCTTGGCGAATTGGTCCAATAATCAGGACCCTTTGATCCTTGATAAGAGATTCAAACTTCTCTACTTCATATTGGTATTCCTTTTTTCGGCTTCGTAATGCATAAGACCAGATAGGAGTATCAACCAAAACTTTCACCGAGTTCTTCCTTTTTTATAATCATAATCGGGGTCGGGGTCCATTTTTCCAAAAAGATCCAGAATTTCTTGTTGCTTATGCTTGTTTATAAATTCCTGTAACGCCAAATTGACAGTTTCCTTTTTGGTTTTTAAACCACTGACCTCCAATGCTTTTTCCAGCAATTTCTGATCTATAGCCAGATTTGTCGCCATAGCTCCCTCCTTTAACACATATTTTCACACAAAATAGCACACAATCAAATGTATGTCAAAGCCAACAAGACTTTATAAGCTTTTTACGAGACCATCAGCATTACATAGTGTTTTATAATAAAAAAAAGCGCTCCTGTTTTTAATAATCAGAAGCGCTTTTTCGTTAACAGTATTATATCAAAATCAAATTATGATTCAGGCATATGGCAAACACCGGCAGGACACCGTTTTTCATTGATATGCGCTTCGTATTCATGTCTGAAAAAACGAAGTGTTGTAATAACCGGGTTCGGAGCGGTTTTTCCTAAAGCGCAAAGAGATGTCTTTGCAACCGCTTCACCGATTTCAAGCAGCATATCTATGTCTTCCGGCTGGCCTTTGCCCTTTGATATATCATTTAATATATCAAACATCTGCTTAGTTCCAAGCCTGCATGGTATGCACTGCCCGCAAGATTCTCTTTGTGTGAAATCAAGAAAATATCGTGCAACATCAACCATGCAGGTTTCTTCATCCATAACTACGATACCACCGGAGCCCATTATTGATCCGGCATCATTTAGCGAATCGAAATCAACGGGAAGATCGAGCAGATGTTCGGGAAGGCAGCCACCTGAAGGGCCACCGGTCTGAACCGCCTTAAATTTTTTGCCATCTGGTATTCCCCCACCGATTCCGAATATAATTTCCCTAAGCGTAATTCCCATAGGAACTTCAATCAAGCCGTTGTTTACTACTTTACCGGTAAGAGCAAGTATTACTGTACCCTTGCTTTTTTCGGTGCCCATGCTTGAAAACCAATCGGCTCCGTTATGAATTATCTGGGGAATATAAGCCAATGTTTTAACATTATTCAGCAAAGTAGGTTTATCCCATAGGCCGACTTCAGTAGTACGGGGACGGGGAGATGCTTTAGGCATTCCTCGTTTTCCTTCTATGGAAAGCACCAAAGCCGTAGATTCTCCGCATACAAAAGCACCGGCTCCCTGAAAAACTTCAATGGTGAAATTAAAATCGGTCCCCAATATTTTTTTGCCGAGGAATTTCTTTCTCTTTGCCTTTGAAATAGCAGTTCTTAAACGTTTAACGGCAAGAGGATATTCAGCCCTTACATATATATAGCCTACTTTAGCGCCAATAGCATATCCGGCGATCACCATTCCTTCAAGAAGTGAATGCGGTGTTCCTTCAATAACCGAACGATCCTGAAAAGCTCCTGGATCACCTTCATCGGCATTGCATATAACGTATTTTGTATCCCCTTGTGCTTTATAACAGGCTTCCCATTTGCGTCCAGCAGGAAAACCGGCACCGCCAAGACCGCGAAGCCCTGAACGTTTGACCTCATCTATAACCTGCTCCGGTGTCATGGTAGTTAGAACTTTTTTCAGTGCCTCATAACCGTCTGCGGCTAAATAGTCATCAATATTTTCAGGATCTATATGCCCGCAGTTTTTCAGTAGTGTACGCTGTTGTTTGTTGTAAAAAGGTATATCATTATAATTAGGCAATACTTCATCGGTAACAGGGTCACGGTAAAAAAGGCGTTCAACAGGTTTGCCACCGTCTGTAAGTGATTGAGCAATTTCAGCAGTATCTTCAGTGGTCACATGAGAGTAAAAAGTCCCCTCAGGTTCAATAACTACAAGAGGGCCTCTCTGGCAAAAACCATGGCATCCGGTTTGTTTAACTAAAACGGTATCTCCTAAATTTTGTTTTTCAACTTCTTCCTGCAATGAAGAAAGAATTACTTCAGATCCTCCGGATATACAACCTGTACCCTGGCAAACAATTATATTATGCTTATGGGACATATTAACATTACCTCCTCAATAAAAATCTCTTTGAGACCTTTTGACCGATTAGGGCTCATATTGCAATACAACATGTATTTTTTGCGGTTAAAATTATTGCTCTGTTTAAGCTTGAGCAAATTTTAACGCTTTTTATGGTCTCGTTTTAAAATCAAAAAGAAAAATCTGTTATGCTATCTTGCTCAAAGCAGGACTTTTAATAAAAATCAAGTAATACTTTATTTTGAAATAATTTTTTTTGTATTTCCGGAATAGAATTGAAGATTCCTTGCTGCAAACAGCAAGGAATCTTCAACTATAACAACTTGAGACCTTTACATAATGTGTAATTTTGCACGATTAGTATTATTTATCAGAAAGAATATGAAGTTCTTTAATACCTTTATTAAAGTTATGCAAAATCGGCCATTATATATAAGATCCGGCTTATGAGTGGTTTTAGATTGCTAACCCTGCATACGAATGCAGGGTTAGCTCTTGCTTTTGCGGTTTATGTGTTACAAGTGCTTATAAATATAGGCTATATCTTTAGGGCTGTCATATAGCCGTCCATTATAGCATCTTTTACTCTTCCGGGTTTATTGGAATCGCCGATTCTATGTACTGAAACTTTTCCTTCAAGCTCTTTTGCAAGGGCATGTTCCGATTTATAACCGGCAGCAACTACTATTGTATCGCCTTCAAAAAATGCTTCATTTGGTCCGTATTGAAAAGTTGTCCGTTCTCCCCACACTCCATATTCCGTGATTCGGGTAACCATAAGATCGGTTTCCATCTGAAGTTTTGCTTTTTTCAATCGCATCATCAAATCAAATCTCAATGCGCGGGGCACATCACTGGCAACACGCGGAAGCATTTCCAGCATAACCATTTTCTTACCCTTTTGAAGCAGAAATTCTGCAACTTCGCATCCAACCATACCACCGCCGATAATAACCGTCATATCTCCGACTTCTTTTTTACCCATGAGCACGTCAGTACCTAATATTACGTTAGATTTTGCCATGCCCGGAACTTTTGGTATAAAAGGTTTTGTCCCGGTTGAGATAATAACTTCATCAGGATTCATTTCAAATACATCGCTTAAAGTCGCTGCCTTGCCTGTTTTAAGTTCTATGCCGCTTTTTGCGATTTGTGTACGATAATAATCAACAAGATATTGAGTGTCTTCTTTATGCGGTGCAACAGCGGCTACTGCGAGCATACCGCCAACCTTATCCTGTTTTTCCATCAACGTAACATCATGGCCTCTTTGTTTGGCAACAAGGGCAGCTTCCATACCGCCAGGTCCACCACCTACTATAAGAATCTTTTTAGCCTTTTTTGCTTTAGGCGGTTCTTCACTGTACTGATATTCAATGCCTAATCTGGGATTTACGCTGCAAATGCACGGAGTATCAACAGTTTCAAGACACCATGCACAGCACATACACGGACGGATATCTTCAAAACGGCCTTCTTTTGCTTTATTGCATGTTGCAGGATCGGAAAGCAACTGGCGGCCTAATGTCATAATATCGATCTTGCCTTCACCTATTGCTTTGTCCGCATCTCTTAAATCATTGGTTCTGTCTCCGCAGATTACAGGTATCTTAACATTTTTCTTTACAGCTTCACCAAGATATAAATACTGTCCTGGTCTTACCGAATTGCTGAGCATTCCGACAGGAGCTTCATGCCAACCTACAACAACATCTACTGCGCAAATTCCCATGCCTACAAGTCTGGGAACGATTTCGGTTGCGCATTCTTCCAGGGTATAGCCGTGTTTAGTAAACTGGGCTCCCGAGATTTTTGCTAAGATCGGAAAATCACTGCCTGCGTGATTTTTTATGCTTTCAATGATTTCACGAATAATTCTCATTCTGCCATCAAGATCTCCGCCATACTCATCGGTTCTCTTGTTTGTTTCGGTTGAAATAAAGCGGGCAAGCGTATAACCTGCGCCAAGCATCAGCTCAACACCGTCAAAACCGGCCGTTCTCAGTCTCTTTGCGCATTGTCCGTATGTTTCAATAATTATTTGGATTTCCTGGATGGTTAAAGGTCTTTCAAGAAGTCTTTTCGCATTTGTCGGAGTACCAACCCTAAACGGTGTGCTGGGTCTGCCAAGAAGATTTACTCCTGAAGGGCCTATTATTTCTACAGGACCATCACCAAAAGCCCAACCATACCCTGTTCCGAACTGCCCGACAATTTTGGTACCGTGTTTATGGACGGCATCAACTGTCATCGCAAGGCCGGGGATAAATTTATCATCATGGGTCCATGGGAAATAACCATGTTCAGTTCTGTATGGCCATAATGCCCAATCTATAATACCGACACCGCCTTTGGCTCTTTCTTCAAAAAACTGGGCAAAACGTTTAGTTGATCGCCCGTCTTCCGCATAACCAAGCGCCATCGGAGACATCCGAACTCTGTTTTGTATCTCGATGCCGTTTATATTTATTGGACTGAATACATTTTTAAGAGTCATTTCAATCCTCCTTTTAAAATAGAATTCTCCTTCCCGGTCTTATACGTATATACGGCCGGAAAGGAGATAATATATAACATGATTGAATATAAGAAGCTGTTTAAATGACCTGATATTAAAACGTTGGCCATGTATCATAAAGGCAGCTTCAATACACATGGCGTAATTAAATCTTTACACCCATTTTATAGCCGTCATGAATTGCTTCATAAAGTTTACGTACTCCAGCACAATCGCCAATGGTGTATACTTCCGGGGCTATTGTTGTACCAACGGCTTTTGCAAGTGTATCTTCTGAATCCATGCCTTCGGCTACAACTACAGTGTCAGCTTCAATACTTACATCTTTTCCGCCTGCTGTAGAAATTTCAACACCGTCGTCGGTAATTTCATTAACTGTGACATTGGTCATACTCTTCATATTAAGTTTGGCCATAAGCCTTCTGTGTTGAAGAATATTGAAGATGTTAACATCAAAACAAATGTGCTTACCTTTTTCCAGAACAGTAACTTCTTTACCCTGCTCAGCAACATATTCTGCCGTTTGAATAGATATTTCATTGCCACCTATAAATACGACCTTATCACCTAATTTAACTTTTCCTTCAAGAACGTCAAATACGTTTGTAACTATTTTATTGTCGATTCCGTCTATTTTAGGTCTGGAAGGTTTGCCGCCTGTAGCAATTACAAGAACTTCCGGAGCTTCTGCCTTAATGGAATCTGCTGTAGCTTCGGTATTAAGTTTTAACTTGATTCCAAGTTTCTCAATCTGTGCTTTGTAATAACGAATTGTTTCAGCCCAATCATAAAGCAGAGGTGATTTTACACCCAATTTTACTTCTCCACCAATAGAATCGCTTTTTTCTACTATTGTTACATCATGGCCTCTGATTGCGGCAAGTCGAGCACATTCCATACCGGAAGGACCGGCACCAACAATAAGTACTTTCTTTTTCTTTGCAACAGGATTAATAGCGTATGCAGGATCCCATTCGTTTCCTACTCTTGGATTTATCATACAACCCATAACGGCATCAATGAATACGTAGTAAAAGCAGCCCTGGTTACATGCGGTACAGGTATTAATATCTTCAGGACGTCCTTCGATAACTTTTTTGGGAAGATAAGGATCGGCAATACCGGGACGGCACATTTCCCAAATATCTATTCTTCCATCTGCTACGGCTTTTTCAGCTACATCGGGTTGATTCATACGATAAGCCATACAAATAGGCGATTTAATTTTGGCTTTTTTCCATTCATCTGCAAGATGCAGCCAGTCACCAGGTCTTTTTTCAGCAGTAATTGCTGCACCCGGGGATTCATGCCAGCCTACAGTAATACTGAAGAGGTCGATTCTTACAGCAGCTTCGCACATTTTGGCAATTTCTATATATTCTTCATTGGTATTTCCGCCTTCGATAAGGTCTGTGGCGTTGAGCCTCATAACAAGCGGATAATCATCTCCAACTTCGGCTCTGATTCCTTTTAAAATCTCAATGAGGAATCTTGCCCTGTTTTCCAGTGATCCGCCCCACTTATCAGTTCTTTTATTTGTCCATCTGCTCAAGAAATCAGCAATAAGATATCCAACTATTGCACATACTTCAACACCGTGCCATCCGGTTTGCTTAAACATTCTGGCAGCAACGATATGAGCTTGAATCTGCTCTTCAATTTCTTCATTAGTCATCTCACGGCAAGGCGAATAACGTTTTATCGGGCTTGACATTGCTGTTGGTCCGACAGGCTCGGGACCGACTGTCTTGCCTCCGGCGATTGCTTCATGGATGCCATATTCATGGGCATGACCATATCTACCGGTATGCATAATCTGTCCTATTGACATAGCACCTTCAGCATTAATTGCATCGGCCAACACCTTAAGGCCGGCAAGATGGCTTTCTTCTACCAGGCCCATCTGGCCTACATAGCCTTTACCCAGAATATGGGTATATCCACCCTGAGAAACGACGATACCAAAACCGCCCTTGGCTCTTTCTCTTAGGTATTCTATTTCACGATCAATAACATTACCATTTTTAGTATCACAGAAATTATCAACCGTTGCGGCATATTTCATTCTGTTTTTTACTACATGATTTCCAATTGTAATGGGCTTACATAAATTTTCAAACATAATTGCTACTCCTCCTTTTGTTAATATTAATTCAATGTTGTATTAGAAAACAGAAAAAATGGTCACCTTTATAAAAACACAATTAGGATGACTAAATCTTAAAAAAACCCTAAATACCATGATCTGCCAAAGGAACCGGTTAAAGGCGACCATATCTACAGAAGATCCGGGTTTTGCAGCATATAAAAAGCGAACAAGCGTTCGTTCTTCATACACCAGGTATTAATTTACGTCAAGGGAAAAAAAGTATCAAGAGCTATTTGAAGATTTGGAGGAATAAATTTGATGAAAGCTGAAAAAAACGTTTTTATGGTGTGAACAAAGTTTCATAACCAAATATTTATTACCGGTATCATAACATTATTTTGGCAAACTTTTCAACTGGATATGTGTTCATATACCCCAATAAAAAAAAATCTGTTTACTTTTACATTTAGCCTCCGGTCCATGCGCCCGGAGGCTAAATATTTTTTTAATCTTTGGTGGATGCCTGTTCACCGGCAACATATCCGGATGTATAAGCCAGATGACAATCGGCAAGTACCGATCCACCCATCATATTTTCGCCTATTGCTCCTCCTGCAGAATGGAAAGCGGCATATAGCCCTGGTATCACTGCGCAATTTATATCCAACACCTGAAAATGTTCATTAACCCGCAGGCCACATTGACTGGCTCCTATATTTGAACCTACCTTTATGCCATAAAACGGGGGATTCTTAATCGGAATAAGAAATTCGGTTTTTTTTCCGAATTCATGATCAACACCTGCTTCACACATCTTATTGTAGCTAACGACTCTTTCTTCAAACCTGGCCGGGTCGAGTTCCAGCTTTTGTGCAAGCCCTTCTATGGACGGGTCTGTTTTTATTATTTCCAGATCAATAGCTTTTTTTACGGCTATTCGCCAGTCTTTCGGACATATGCTTTCATTCCATTTATCCATTCCTGGAAGATCCGGCGTAAGCGGATGTTCACAAAAGTCTCCTTTAAAAATATTTATATTTTTTTCATAATCACTGTCAAAGATCACATAAGCGCGACCACCGGGCTGGGACATTACGGCTGACCCCTTACTGATAAAACCTAATTGCAGGGAAGCTGGGTCTTCATTAATAAATCTTTCACAGCATTTATTTATAAAAAGCCATGGCTGTCTTGATAACTGCACATCTCCTGAGTAAAGATAGCGGTAAAAAGAGCCTGTTTTTTCAAAGTAAGGTATTCCTCCGTCAAAAATTGAAATGGAGTTTACCCCGGCAATATCCGCACCTGCACCAAGCCCCATACGGAATACACCACCCATTGCAGACGGCATATCCATGGATGCCCCACAGCCTATGTAAGCTTGAGGAATATAGATTTTAAGCAATTCACGGTTGTTGGACAAACCGCCTGCGGCAAGAATAACGCCTTTTTTGGCTTTCAGATACATATATTCTTTGCCTCTTCTTACTTTAAGTCCTACAATCCGGTTATCTTTTTTCACCAGAGCACAAGCATGCGTTTTCAGCAGGTATTTTACACCCTTTTCCCTGCCCAGCTTTTCAAGCAAGTTGGTTACGTCTTTTTGCGCCATTAGCCAATGTTTATCCAACGTTCCTTTAGGTACATGACAATTGGGCACATTCCAAAGAGTCATTACTTCCCATTCAATTCCAAGATCCTCTATCCAATCCATGGTTTCAGCGCCCTTATATAATATGGTGCGAAGCAAATGAGGATTTATTGAATAATTGGAACCGGCCAGAGCCATACCATAAATAGCTTCCAAAGGCGGTAGCTCTAATCCTTTAATGCGCTTTTGGGCTTTGCTTCCAAAACATATTGCTCCTGTGGCATGCTGGGTGGCACCGCCGGTTTCAGCTCCCATTTCAACCAGAATTACCGAAGCACCTTTTTGCGCCGCACGAAGAGCAGCAGCCAGTCCGGCTCCGCCTCCACCGACAACTACCAGATCAGCTTCGTCATCCCAATTATCAGGTTCTTTAACAGGCAGTATCGGATCTGTCTTGGAAGAAACCGGTTTTTTAGATTTTTCGCCTGTTTTAGCAGAATATATCATTCCCGTAAGTCCGGGCGGGGGTGAACTAACAGAAACACAATCTTTTTCTTCTTTACCAATACTATTTTTACTCATTCCTGATTCCTCCTGTTTTTACAAAATAATGGCTTTTTTAGAAGCCATCATGCATATAAATTTACGGCATTTATTCTTTTTTGGGGCTGATTTTACAAAGCAGTGCTTTAAGAGCCGGGTAACCGGTAACAGGATCTACGGATTTTTCATCCGTAAGTGCATTCACATTATGTTTGGCCCAGCCATGAGGAATACTTAAAGTGTTCGGAAGAATATCTTCCGTAGTTTTTGCCTTGATCTCAATTTTACCCCTTTTAGTTTCTACTATCATCAACTCACCATCGTTGATACCATAAAGCTTTGCGGTTTCCGGGTGAATTTCTCCATTAGGTTCGGGCATTTTTTTCTTAAATTTTTCAATCTCCCTGAAAGATGAGTGCGTATATTGGAGTGTTCTGGATCCTGTAGTAAGAATTACCGGGTATTCTTTTGCAAGCTCGGGAGAACCGAAAGGAGATTCTGTCGGTTCATTGTAAACCGGCAAAGGTTCCAACCCGAGTTGTTTCATAACGGAAGAAACTATTTCAATCTTACCCGAAGGCGTTTTAAACCCTTCTTTCTCATACTGTTTATACTTTATTTCTCCAAAGGGTATGCAATTGGTTTTGCCGAATAATGCTTTAAGATCCAGCTCCGTGGGCCCGTAGCTGTATTCAAGCAATTCATTCATATCTTTCCATGGGAAGTACTTTTCATATCCCATACGTTTAGCCAGTTTGATCCAGATTTCCGGATTAGGCATACTCTCATAAAAATCAATTGCTTTATTGCGCAAATTTATAAACGGTTTTGCAAAGGAGATTGAGAGAATTTCCCAGATTTCACTTCTTTCCAAAAAGCTTGCTTCAGGCAGAATAAGATCTGCCAGCTCGGCTGTTTCATTCATTGTTGTCAGTATAACAGCTAAAAAATCCAGTTTTTCCAAAGCGCTTCTCATCTTGTTGGTATTCGGCCAGGTTAAAAGCGGGTTTGACCCTACTACTGCAAGACCTTTAATGGGATAAGGTTTACCGGTTAATATCATATCCGGCAACAACATTCCCTGTGCCGTCCAGCCGCCCTGAACCAGAATCGGAAATTGCTCCTGTCCCATAGATGGCTCCTTGGGAGTGTCTGCTAATCTAAGCGGTGAACAATTTGCAACAGAAGGAATCTCAGGTCCGCCAAGATCAACAGCGAGCAGGCCTCCGGTAATATCAATATTTGCAGTAATTGATTGCAGGATCAGTATTGCTCTCTGGCTTTGAAATCCTGTTGGAACCTGCTGTAGCGTATTAATTCCTTCTACAATACAAGCAGGTTTATTGGCTGCAAAAAGATGTGCCATGCTTCTAATGATCTTTTCGGGAACCAAAGTTATTTGTTCGGTTTTTCCCGGAGGATAAGCTTTTATATGCTCAGCTAATTCATCAAAACCGGTTGTCCATTTTTCAACAAACTGTGTATCATATAAATTATCTGAAATGATTACATTTAACATAGAAAGCGCTAAAGCACAATCAGTACCGGGTCTTATTTGAGCATGGATGTCAGCTTTTTTTGCGAAAGAAGTCTTGCGGGGATCAATCACAATTAGTTTTGCGCCCTTCTTCTTAGCATTCATAATCTGCTCGGCGGTTATAAAATTGGATTCAGCAGGATTATGCCCCCATAAAATAATGCATTTGCTGTTTTCAGGATCAGCGGCAGGAAATTTACCAAGAGTAAGCATATTGGCCGTAATACGTGACAGGTAGCACATGCTTTCCGGAGTTATGAAATTAGGGCTCCCGTAAGCATCACAAAATCTTTGGAGCAAGGTCATTGAAGTAAATCCCTGGCATACAAATGACATACCTTCCAATACCGCCCAGGATTTTGCACCGTAATTCTCCTTTATTTTGTTTAACTCAGTAGCCATAATATCAAATGCTTCATCCCATGAAATTCTTTTAAATTCTCCGTCAACTTTCTTCATTGGATATTTTATGCGATCGGGGGAGTATACATAATCTATGATCCCTGCCGCTTTGGGACAAAGTTTTCCATGATTCCAGGGATGATCTGTATCTCCTTCTATCTTGACGACCTTTTCATTTTCAACCGAAACAACTATTCCGCAAGCCCAGGGACACATTCCGCATAATGTTTTGATTTTTTTTTGGCTAGTCATAATGCTTCTCCTTCCTTCGACATTCATTCCCCCTTAAAAAAGGGGGATTAAGGGGGTTGTTTCCTTGTTCGAAATTCAAATTACTTTCATATAGTTGTTATAGATTAATTAACTTAGCGCTTTTGGGGCATTACAACTCACGGCATACTTACACCGCCGTCAACAGAAATAGTCTGACCTGTAATAAATGAAGCTTCATCCGAAGCCAGAAGTATGGCAATCGCTGTGTAATCATCAACTGTGCCGGTTCTGCGCATCGGTGTCATGTTAATCATAAAGTTAATGTCTTCCTGAGGAAAATTGGTCGTTCGGAAGGTGCTGGTTTCAGGAGTTAAGCCACATGCGATAGCATTCACATTTATCCCGAGAGGGCTGAGTTCAGCCGCCATAGCCCGTGTCATAGCAAGCATAGCGCCTTTGGTTCCCACATAATCCGAATACATCGGCACTCCTATTCTTGCTGTGGATGAGCATATCCCGATAATTTTACCATATTTTCTTTTAACCATTTCTCTTGCTACAAGCTGGGTACAGAAAAAAACTCCCTTTTGATTTATAGCCACCACCTGCTCAAAAGCGGCTTCGTCTTTTTCAAGAAACGGACCCGGTGTATAAACACCGGCATTGTTTACAAGAATATCTATCTTTGAAAATCTTTCTATGGTTTTATTAACCATATTTTTTATATCTGCTATAACGGATACATCAGATTTTAAGGCAAGTACATCCCGCCCGTATGCTTTAATATCCCGCTCTGTTGCCGTAAGCCTTTCTTCAACAAGGTCTGTAATAACGATATTTGCACCTTCTTTTGCCATCGCTATCGCAATAGCTTTTCCTATACCTGAGCCTCCACCGGTGATGATCGCAGTTTTGTCTTTTAATTTCATTTTATGCTCCTTACTCTTAAATCCGGCTTTCTGGTTTATGATTCCTTTGGGCGGGTTTGGAAGCCGCCCCTACAAAGCCGATTTCTGTTAATCAACCGGCGCTTCTTCCTCCATCTATAATATATGTAGCTCCTGTTATATGAGATGCTTCATCCGATGCAAGAAAGAGTGTCAGAGATGCTACTTCGTCCGGTTCGCATAATCTTCCCATGGGTATTTGTGATACAAGAGTTTCTAAAAATCCCGGCGGAGCATCATCGAATATGGGCGTTTTGACAGCACCCGGACAGACTGCGTTTACACGGATGCCGTCATTTACATATTCGAGAGCCGTTGCACGTGTAAGCATATTAATTGCTCCTTTTGAGGCAAGATAAGCCGATACCATAGGGCTTGCCCGAAAAGCGCCGATTGAACTTGTATTAATGATGGAACCACCGCCGCTTTCCAGCATTAGTTTAATTGAATTTTTCATAACGAAGAATGCACCACGTAAATTAACGTTCATTACTTTATCCCACTCTTCAATACTGTATTCATGAAGGCGTTTTGGAGCGACGTTTATTCCGGCATTATTGCATATAATATCAAGTTTACCAAAATTTTTACGACATTCATTTATCATATTGGAAACCTGATCGGGTCTGCTTACATCACATTTAAAAGGAAATACTTCTCCTTGTGCTTCTACTGAAACTTTTTTTTCGCTGCCGTCAATATCGACCGCCATTACCTTTGAACCTTCGGAGGCAAATCTTAACGTAATTGCCCTTCCAATGCCCGAACCGGCACCGGTAACAATAGAAATTTTATTGTCCAATCGTCTCATAATGCAACCCTCATAGTTAGAATATAACTGATTGACAAAGTTACCTGATCTGATTAAAAATCATACAGTGACAATTTATTTATTATTAAATACAAAATGCAGTATTTATGGGCAACTTGCTACGAAAAAACATTGCGTCCGATAATATCAAGTTTTATAAATCGCTTGGGCATCTTATTAAAGATTATCGGAGTTGGCGTGCGCTGACCCAGGAGAAATTCTCAGAGCTTGTTGGAATCAGCTTAAGGGAATTGCAAAATTGGGAAAT
Source organism: Pseudomonadota bacterium (assembly GCA_018817425.1). Lineage (NCBI taxonomy): Bacteria > Pseudomonadati > Pseudomonadota > Pseudomonadota bacterium. Next base: position 53,854 of record JAHITX010000023.1, on the reverse strand, counting down.
GGGTCACTGCCGGGCCCGCATCGAAAATCTTCACGACCTTTCCGAAGCATCCGGCATTCCTATGCAGGTGTGCGTCGCGCTGAATGCCGGCCAGCCTTTGTGGTATTCTTTAGGCGAAAGAAGATTTGCCTATTCATCAGCAGAAACTATTAACTTTTCACTGGATGATTTATTTAAAAACCGAAAAGAAATTGATGACGGAATTGTTATAAAACCTGTCAGAATTTCGACAGATAAGCACATTCAAGCTATTCTTTCATGCCATCGTGATTTATATAGTGCAAAGAAATCTTTGGGAAAAGATGTTATCAAAGCGGCAACTATAGCTGCTCCTGAATTGAATTTGATTGCTTTTGACTCCTGGGGACATTATGTGGGACATCATGTATGTTTGCCCTTGAAAATTAATGTATATCAAGAGCTTAAAAAACATACACCAATAGAAAATTACCTTACAGCCGAAAAAATCAGCGCTGTTGCCTCCCTTAATGAAGGAGTTTTTTTCCTTTATTCTTTGTTTGCAGCAAGCTGGAATGTCGGCCATTTGCTTTTTATAAATCCTGCACAGTTTTATAATAAGATTAATCAAAAAGACAGATTCGTAAGTGCTGCCTGGGCAGGTACACAAGAGTTGAATTTGTCTTGTGAAAAGCTTGGAATGGAGAAAATATCAATTTCTTACGAAACAAAAGACAAGCCCATTCCTGAAATTATTCCTGATTTATATGAGATAGGCCTGGATGCATTACTTAAACGGTATGAAAACTTTGAAATTATTGAAAGTTCTGCTGATGTGCCAATCAAAGATCAGGGCAACTTCTTTGTTGCTGATTCGCTTGATAATGGCCCGATAATAGTTGATAAAAAAGCAGGTAAGGTATGTCCTAATCCGGTGTGTACATTGAAAGGAAAGAAAAACAAAGGCAACATAGTTTCAAACGGAACATACCGGACAAAAGACGGCTCGATGTCTTTTAAATTTATTTGCAAAGAATGCAAAAAATCTTTCTGTAGCAGATCAGATTCCGTTTTCTATGACCTTAAAATATCCGAAGATCAGATTCTTCTGGCCCTTAAACTGTTAGCCAAAGGAATGCCTATTAGAGAAGTGGCGGATGTATTGAATGTAAAACGTGATACCGTCAGACATTGGCTCACGATTGCTTCGGAAAACAGCAATAAAATAGATTCTCTTTTAAAAAAACAAATTAAAGTATCCCAGGCAGGTTTAAACGCTTTATGGGCTTTTGCCAAAAAAAATGCCCTTCGAAAAAGAGCAGCTATCTGGCATGAAACAAAAAAAGATCGGTAAGGAGAATGAAACTATTGATTTCGACCACATAATAATTATATTATAGAGAAATGCATTTAAACTGTAGCAGCGGGACTCTTCAACAAATAAACGCTTTTTTAGGGTTAATCTATGATAGTATATGATTTGCAATGTGAACAAGGGCATGTTTTTGAAGGCTGGTTTGAAGACATCAGGACATTTAACAACCAGAACAAAAAGAAACTGATAGCATGCCCGGTCTGTAATAATACTTCTATAATGAAAGTTCCAACTACGTTTGGCATTAAATCATCAGGAAATGGACAGAATATACCTGATAAACAGGCAGTACTTGAAAAAATGACTGAAAAGCTTTCCGAATTTGTAGAAAAAAATTTTGACAATGTCGGAACAAATTTTGCCACGGAAGCTTTAAAAATTCATTATGGTGTATCAGAACCACGAAATATAAGAGGTGTCAGCACCAATCAGGAAGAAAAAACGTTAAAAGAAGAAGGAATTCAGTTTTTCAAGGTTCCTGTCCCGGTACCACCGGAAACAGACTCGTAAACGTATTAAAGCAATTATTTATTCTTTTATACGGCTTATGATTTTTCCTTTTGTGCTTATCACGATTTTTTCCATAGGTATTTTAACACCCGATTGATCCATTCCTTTTTTCACTATCATTGGCAAACCGGAACAGCATGGAACTTCCATGATTACCGTTGTTACACTTTTCATTCCGGCTTCTTTGAAAACCTGCGCAAATTTGTCTATGTATTCTTCAGCATCATCAAACTTGGGGCATCCCATCATTACCGCTTTTCCTTTTAGAAAATCCCTGTGAAGGGTTGGAAAAGATACAGGCACACAATCTGCCAGAACAAGTAAATCCGCTCCTTTCAAAAAAGGTGCTTTTGGCGGAACCAGTTTAATTTGTACTGGCCAGTGGCCAAGAGTAGATTCTTCATTTTGCGCTTGCGAAGAAGAACTGCCGGCATCAGGACAGGACAGGATTTGAACTGTAGAAGATGGACAACCACACGCTAAAGCAGGTTCTTCTGCTATTTTTTTCTTATTCTCGTGAAGTTGTTTTTCAACAGCCTCTTCATCAAACTCTTCCGCATCTCGCTCTATAACCTTTAAAGCACCGGTCGGACATTCTCCGAGACAGGCTCCGAGTCCGTCACATAAGTTGTCTGATATTACTTTTACTTTTCCGTCAACTATCTGAAGCGCACCTTCCGCGCAGGATGGAACGCATTGGCCACAGCCGTCACAAAGCTCGTCATCTATTTCTATTATTTTTCGGGTAACTTTCATAACTGATCCTCATTTATGCCTATTATAATAAGACCTCACGTGCAATGTTTTTGCCGTTTTCGGTCAAAAAAGATTTTTCGATTATTTTAGTTATGTAATCTTTATCAGCAGGTTTTTCCTTATGATTGTCCTCAACATTGACGATTACATCAGCATCGTAAACAACTTTATAATTAATATTATCATCAGGCCGGGGGTGATGATGATGGCCTACTATATCGCATACCTCATCGATTAATTTCTCATTTGCACCAAGCTTTATAAGAATTTCCCTTGCAATAGGCGGCCCAAGCTCTTCCTGATATTTTGGGGCTGTACTGTTATATTTACGTTCAGCCTCGGTTATTCCTATATCGTGAAGATAAGCAGCTGCCAAAATTACAGCAAGATTTCCTTTCTCAAGTTTGCCGATTCTTTCGGCATACCGGGCAACCTTTGAAGCATGACCAATTCTTTTAAAATCGGTTTTAAAATATCGCTTCATTTCTATAGCAACCCTGTCTTTTAATAAATCTTCTTTTTTGGCAAGAAGCTCATCGGGAAGTGTTCCAAGGCATTGTTCTGCATATTCGCAATAAGACGCACATCCAAAATCCATTTTAGGGTTAATAAATCTGTGGCCGCAGTTTCCGCATTTTCTTGCTGTGTCATCTTTAAAAAATTCAACTTTACTACCGCATTTGGGACAGGTTTCATCAAATATGGCCCCCTGTTTCCAATACCGGCTGTCCTGCCCTGGACATTTCATATATTCCTCCAAAAAGTTATATTTCAAATTGTACATAGGGCGGGGGTTTTACACCCCGCCGCAATCCTTATTTACTATCGTTATCCCAATATTGCCTTTAAATCCTCATCAGGAGTTTTTATAGGCATGATATTAAATTTGTCCACCAGCACATTTAAAATATTAGGTGTTATAAAAGCCGGAAGACTTGGCCCAAGCCTGATATCTTTTATTCCAAGATAAAGCAGGGTCAACAGAATCGCAACTGCTTTCTGCTCATACCAGGACAGTACCATAGAAAGCGGAAGATCGTTTACACCGCAATCGAAGGCTTTTGATAAAGCAACTGCAATCTGAACGGCAGAATATGCATCATTGCACTGCCCAACATCAAGAAGCCTTGGTATGCCGCCGATATCTCCAAGATCCTTGTCAAAAAAGCGGAACTTGCCACAGGCAAGAGTTAAGACTACACAATCCTTAGGGACTTTTTCGACAAACTCGGTATAGTAATTACGTCCCGGTTTTGCTCCGTCGCAGCCTGCAACAAGAAAGAAATGTCTTATCGCCTTTGCCTTAACAGCTTCGATAACCTGTCCTGCAACTCCCATAACCGCATTGCGGGCAAATCCAACCATAACGCTTTTGCCGTCATTGTCTTTTTCAAAACCGGGCATGCCAAGAGCTTTATTTATCACCTGAGCAAAGTTTTTATCAGCTATATGTGTTACACCGGGCCAGCCGACAAGACCGGTAGTAAAGATATTGTCTTTATAAACATCTTTCGGCTTTTGAATACAGTTTGTTGTCATAAGTATTGTACCGGGAAATTCGGCAAATTCTTTTGCCTGGTTTTGCCATCCCGTTCCGTAGTGTCCATACAAATGTGAATACTTTTTAAGCCCAGGATAACCGTGGGCGGGAAGCATTTCCCCATGGGTATAAACATTTATTCCCTTGCCTTCGGTTTGTTTCAGTATTTCTTCCAGATCCTTTAAATCATGACCTGAAACAAGTATTGCGTTTCCTTTTTTGGCTCCTAAAGGCACTTTTGTAGGAACAGGGTGTCCGTAAGCACCAGTATTTGCGGTATCCAAAAGCTCCATTGCAAGAAGATTCGCCTCGCCACATCTTAAAACAAGTCCTACGAGTTCATCAGCGCCCAGGTTTTTATTTAATCCGGCAGCAAGAGCTTCATAAATAAATTGATATACTTTATCATCGCTTTGTCCTAATATTCTTGCATGGTCGGCGTAGGCTGCAACACCCTTTATTCCGTATGTTAAAATCTGTTGCAGAGACAAAATGTCAGGGTTAATATCAGGATCACTTTTTGCCCCGACTTTTTCTCCCTGTGCTATAAGTCCCTCGATTGTTTTTTCAGGAACAAAAACTGCCGGGCCTTCTGCATAAGCGGTATTAATCCCGGCTTTTGCAAGCTTTTCCTTAAGGGAATTGCGGAGAACAACACATTGATCAATAAGTTTTTGAAATCTTGCAGGGTCAAAATCCACATTTGTTAAAGTTGAAAAAACCGCCTCGCAGGTAAATATATTTATTTCATCATCTTTAATATTCGCTTTATATCCTTCGATAGCATACAAAGATAATCCTCTTACCGCATAAATCAGAAGATCCTGCAAAGCTGCTACTTCAGAGCTTTTACCGCATACGCCCCCTTTAGTACATCCCTCTCCTTTTGATGTCTGCTCACACTGGTTACAAAACATAATTTATTCCTCCTTATTTATATTTGCTATGGTTTATTAACTTTTGAGCTTATAATACATATTTTAAAATGTCTTTACCTTGACTTAGGTCAAGAAAAAGACAATATTTTTGAAAAAGGAGAATACATGAAAAATATTTTTGAAATAATATCTGCTGTTCCGCTTTTTAACGGCCTTTTAGATGAGCAGCTTAATGATATACAAAATATTGCCGTAAGCAAATATTTTAATAAAGGTGAAACTATTTTTTTAGAAGGTGATCCTGGAAACGGTTTTTATGTTGTTGCAGATGGTCTTGTTAAAATCTACAAAGTATCTTCCGAAGGAAAAGAGCAAATCCTTCACATATTGGGTCCCGGAGAACCTTTTGGAGAAGTTCCGGTATTTGCCGGCCAGGCTTTTCCTGCTAACGCACAAGCGATTGCAAAAAGTCATTGCCTGTTTTTTCCGAGAACGGATTTCATAAACCTGGTAACAAAAAATCCTTCTCTTTCTTTAAGTATGCTTGCCGTTCTTTCCATGAGACTAAGGCAATTTACAGTCCAGATCGAAAATCTTTCTCTTAAAGAGGTTCCGGGTCGGCTTGCATCATATTTATTACACCTTGCCGAAGAACAGGGAGAAAACAACTCTGTCAAATTAAATATTTCAAAAACTCAGCTTGCCAGCCTTCTTGGAACAATTCCCGAAACCATGTCAAGAATTTTTGCAAAAATGGCTGATATGAAATTAATTGAGGTCGAAGGCCGGAACATTAAACTGCTTGACCGTTCCGGACTTGCAACCCTTGGAGAATATGGAAAAAATATGGAGTAAAAACTCTTATACCATACATGATATAAGAACGTTATCATACAACTGACGTTTGGTGCAGGAAAACAAATTAGTATTTAAGAATTTAAAAACTCCTATTTGAGACTTAGCAGCTCAGCGCTTAGCATCCTGATATGCTTCATTTCTTCTTTAATTATAGCTTCAATTTTATCTTTCCCGAATTTTACGGGAACAGCATCTTTAATACCCAAATAAAATACAATTGAGTCTTTTTCGGCTTCAATTGCTGATTTGTAGATCTCTTTAAGAGAGGTATTATCAATCTGTTTTTCAAAAAACACTCTTGTATCAGCTATTGCACGAAGATAAAGAACAGCTTCATCATTAGGATCAAAAACTAAAGGCGCTTTCTCTTTTTCACCAAGACCAGCTCTTAATTCCTTGAAGCTTTTTTCATGATTATCTTCCATATCGGCAAGCTTAAGTAAAAGTGTTTTGCCGGCAGAATCAGAGGTGCTTCCTGCTGCTTTTCTGTAAAAATTTGCACCGTTTTTTTCTAATTGTTCAGCTATTTCAAATATATCATCTGCATTAAAATCATAACTCATTGTCTATACATTCCTTTCTTTTGGCGTAAAATACAACCGGAAGTTTTTTGCAAACCCATTTTAATAACATAAAAATTTTGTACTATTGTACCGTTCTTGTCAATAATTAATTATTAATTAATTATTACCTATATGATAAAATGTGGGTGGCTTTGAACGTTCAAGAGCAGGCGCGGCTTTTGTCGTTCAATACCAAATAGATACGTTGAGATCTACAGGGCAGAAAACAACACCTTTGATAATATCAGGGATTCTTCATAATGCTCTTAAGAGTTGTTATCACATCATCGTTATGAAGAACCGATGTGTGGTTACAGTTAAAACCAAACAGTCTTTTTGCTTCCTGCTGTGCTTTTGGTGTAAGCTGACTGGCCAGACTAACAGTACCATCATTGCTTGCAGGAAGAAAAGCCGATTTTGCCCCTTTAAAAGTAAATAAAAGATAGTAGTCTAATTTGTCTTCTATTTTTTGCTCCATAAGCTCATTGATAAACTGACTGTTCAACTGCATATCAATCCAGGAAGGAATAACTGCCGGAGCACGCTTTACCCCCAGAGCTGCAGCTTCATGCCCGGCCCAGGGAGTAGCAATGGACACAAATTTGGTAATATAGCTGTTTCCTGCCTCAATCCGATTCTTGATGATGAACGAGCGGGAAACAAGGCCGCCCATACTGTGAGCTACAATATATAGTTCCTTGAACCGGTATTTTTTATAAAGGGTCTCTATGATTATATTCAGGGCATCGGCTGTCTGGTTCAGTCTAATTCCGCCGGGATAATGGTAGAACCACTTTTGATACTTATGATCATCAAACCCTTTTAATATGTGTTTCCAATCCTGGGGAGATCCGCCTGCCCCGTGAACGAAAAGAACCGGAATTTTATCAGGATCATATTCGGATAGAAAGTAAACACCAAGTCCGATTTCATTAAGAAAAGAGGCCGGTTCCCATAGACCTTTTTCTCCCATTTGTGCAGAAAATATGGGATCGTTTAGCTCGGCCTGTTTGCCGATGAAAATGGGAACTTGTCCTGAGCCCTTTAGCTCTATATAGCTGCGACCCTTCCGTGCTCTGGCAAAAGCACGGATATCTTCTTTCGTTGGTTTGATTTTGCCTGAAAGCCGAATAATGAGTGTATTACTCCTTCCGTTTCTAAATTCTACCGGACTGGGCTCTCCGTTGAACCATATCCGTTCACCCGGATCATATTCTTCGTTGTTATTTGCATCTTCCAGGGCGCCAACATAATATCGCTCCCCGGGGGGCAGCATAATGACAAACGTTTTGTTTGCATCCAGTTTTTCCGCTTCAGTTATGTCAATTACGCCATCTTCATGTTTTTCCCAGACAAACACCCATACACTCATGTTCGTTTGGAACTCATGGCCAAGCTTACCTCCCAAATAATAGGATTTATCAAGTCGAGCCACTTCCTTCTTTAATATAAAAAATCTTGTGCAGGACATCAGACTGATCGTAAACATTAATGCAATGCAAAACCATATTACTTTTTTCATAACCAAATCCTACGATAATATTATGTCTAATTTATTAATTCTCCCCTTTTGAGCACTATGTAAACACTCTAAACCAAAACAGGCAACTTACTTCTTTCAGAAATTATCCGATTCGTCAAATGAGAAGGGAAGCTTAAATGCCATCTCTTCGTAACCAAAAATTTGAGGGCATTTAATACATTTCTTATGACCATGTTGTTTTTCCTGCCTGGCTTTATCAACGATTAAAGGATTAAAATCAACTATTACGGGCAGTCGTTTGCCTGTTAACTTTGATGGCTGTTGACCTTTTTCCGGGTAACTTAATTTTTTCGGGTTCCTGGCAGAAATTACGGATGTCCGTTTAATTCCGATAGGTCGTAAAGATGCTCAATTCATGCACTGCGATGCTTGGCCTCCCAATTTTGCAATTCACGAACGCTGATGCGGATTGATTCTGCTAGTTTTTTCTGGCTTACCTCCCGCCATTGCCGGTACTCTTTGAGAAAAGCCCCTGAAAATTTGTAAAGTTTGGCATTATTAGACGAAAGCTTCTTTCGTGGTCAAGAAAACTTAGATGACATAACATTTTCCTTAGATATATATAATGTGGTTGATGCCAAGAAATCAGGAGCCACTGAAGAGATCTATAATTATTAATTTTTACTGTTAAAAGATCCAGTTGTCAATCTCATGGTATTCTTGGGAGGTTTTCCCGATTTTGTTTAAGAATTCCTGCTTGATTACGAAAGCATACCCTCGATCCAATGATCCATAGCTACACAACATCAGGCTGCGAAGGAAGCGGCGAAAAAGTTATCCATATTCTTTAACGTTTTGCCGGTACATACTATGAAATACAGAAAGTGTTTAGAAAATACTGATACAATAATAAAGCATTTTGAGTTGGATGAAGAGTTTATAAAGGTTCATACCGATGATCTTTTGGAGACCAACCATAAACTCCAAGAAATTATCAAGGAAAAAGCAAATATTGAAAAGTCCCTGATTGAGAGCGAAAAGCGTTTTAAGAGGGTTCTTGATAATTCATATGATGTAATTTATTGTATAAATTTTGAAACACACCAATTCGAATACCTAAGTCCATCTTCCATACATTTGCTCGGATATACGTCTGAAGAAATAATGCACCTGCAAAAGTCTGAAAATTTGAATTTTCTTCATCCTGAAGAAAAGGAAAATGTCCGTGAGTTTTTTAGAAATTTAGATCTTAATTCAAATGAAATCGACACGAACCGGACGATAATCTTTCGTATGAAGCATAAGACAAAAGGTTATCGATGGGTAAGCAACACCAGATCGGTGATATTGGATGAAAATGGAGGACCAACAGCAATTGTTGGAAATATAAGAGATATTACCGATATAAAAAATGTGGAAGAACAAGAAAGAAAAATGAAGGATGATCTGGAAAAAATAGTTCAACAACGTACGACCGAACTTGAGAAGAACAACACGGCGCTGGAAGTTCTTTTGAAAAAACGTGAAATGGATAAAACAAAGCTGGAAGAAAAACTTATTTTTAATATCAGGCAACTTGTTGTTCCATACCTTGAAAGACTGAACAATACTACTCTAGATGATTATCAGGAGAATCTTATACATATAATTGAAGCTAACCTGAATGATATTCTTACCCCGCTTGTTCCCTATGTATCTGCTTCACAACTGGATTTAACTCCAACCGAAATTCAGGTCGCAAGCCTTATAAGACTGGGCAAAACCACTAAGGAAATAGCAAATATCTTATGCCTGGCTATGAGCACAATTGATTTCCATCGGGATAATATAAGAAAGAAAATCGGCATTAAGAACAAAAAAATTAATTTAAGAAGTTACTTAATGTCTTTGGAACAAAACATACTGTAATTTTAATACCTTTCGAGCCACTTTCAAAACCTGATAGATAATTCATATATACGTGTTCGCCGTAATAACAAAAAATATACTGATATAAGGAGTAAGAAACATGGGAGCAATGAAACGGCTGAAAGATCATTTGTCGGACAGAGCATCGACATTAAGGAAACAAAAAAACGATGGTATCAAAATTATCGGTTACACACCCGGCGGTTTCATGCCTGAAGAACTTGTCCATGCAGCTGGTGCAATTCCGGTTTGCCTTTTAAAAGGTGGCGATGCTGATTCCGTAATCGAAAGTTTAAAGTACAATCCAAGGTTTTTTTGTACTTTTTGCAAAACCCAGATTGCATACCTGATGGGTGGCGATCTGGTATATAATTTGCCGGATGTTCTGATCGTTCCCCACACAGACTGTAACCACAAGATAATTGCCGATTCCTGGAACTACTACGGCGATACAGATGTCATCCGATATGGCGTTCCCCATAACAAAGGAGAGGCGGCGCGTGTGTATTTTAAAGGTGGTTTGGAATTACTGAAGAAAAAGCTTGAAGATCTCACCGGAAACAAAATTACTGATGAAAAGCTTTTTGATGAGATCAAAACCGGAAACACAATAAGAAGCCTTTTAAAAGAAATCAGCTTTACGCGAAAAATAAACCAGGCTGCCATCAGCAGCAGAGATTTCACAATGCTTCAGCATGCATCCACTTTTGCTGATAAAGACTTTTTCATAGAAATTCTTGAAGCTGTTCGCGATGAAGTAATAAAAAAGCCTGTTTCGAACAAAGATCGAAAACGGGTTATGATGATTGCATCTTCTTTGGCGAACGGTGATAATCTTGTGCATGATATTATTGAAAATACTGAAGCTGATATTGTTTATGAAGAGGTCACGGAAGGATACCGTCCTTATCTGGATAATGTGGAAATTAATGGGGCGGACCCGATACAAAACTTGTCCGATACATATTTTGACAAACGGATACTTGCCCCCTGGGATCGCCCCTGGGGAGATCGCATGGAACGGCTTATTACAAAGGCAAAGGAGTTTTCCTGCGGTGGAGTTCTCTGGTATCAGATGATGTACCGTGACGGATTTGATATCCAGGCCCATTATTTTAGTAAAATGTTAGAAGAGGAAGCAGGAATTCCGATGGTCAAGATTGAATCCGATTATGCCCCGGCAGAAAAGGGTCCTGCACGGACAAGAATTGAGACATTAGTTGAAATCATGAAGGGCAACTAGATATTTCAGTTTAAAAAATATCATATCAAGATCAGGAGATTTAGTATGTATACAAATTTATTTAAACTATGCGGGTTCAGCCAGGAAGAAATCAATGAACAGAAATCCAGGATAGAAAAAACCTTAAAAATCATCGGATCAGATACAAAGGAAATGATTGCAAAGGCCGAAAAAAATGTTCAGGCAAATTTTGATTGCTCTTTAGAAGGTATACGCATGCTGCTTAGAGTCCTGATGATGGAGCTCATGGATGCCGTATTGTCGGGTGAAGAATACGAAAAGAGAGTGTATTACAATTGGCCAGGTTTGAGTCCTTTGGCGCAGGCAATCATCGTGGCGGCCCGAGGAACCAATGTATACGGCAGTGTGGCAAAGCAGTATTTGTGGATGACGCTCGGCAACATCTTTGATACTCTTGATGAGCTTCTTGATCTGGGAGAACTTATCGGCCAGACCGCAGGAAGAGCCCACTGTTCCGAATATCAGGCTTATACCGCCTTTTATGAAAGAAAGATATTGCCTGTACCAACCATTGTAGTGAATTGTGGGTGGTGTTGTGACCAGGGCGCTGAGGTTGAAGAACTCTGTAGGAGGTTATACGGTTATGATGTAACCTATCTGGATGGAACCAATGACTGGGAATGGGGAAGCTGGCCGAATATGGATGAGCGCGCCATTGAATACAACGCAAATAGTATAAAGACCTCAGTCGCCCGTGTTAAAGAAGCAACAGGGCTCGATATTACTGCTGAAATCTACAAGACCGCATTGGGAGAAGTAGCACAGATAACCTATGGGCATAAGACGTTAATTGACATGGTTAGCAAAGCTGATCCGCAACCCATCAGCCAGGGGGATGTGGGATTGGGCAAATTGATTCAGGGCGCAGGAACCCGTTATCCCAAGGAGGTAATCAAGGGTATTAACACGCTCATCAGGGAAACAAAAAAGAGAATCAATGCCGGAATCGGTGTTGTACCCAAGGGAGCGCCCAGAGTCTATTGCCAGACGCGGGTTCTTGTGGATCAGAAACCGATGCGGGCCATTGAATCACTGGGGATCGCCATACCGAGGATGTTTGTGGACGATGTACACCCGTATGAGGCTCAACCCTCAAGCTATCCCGATGATCACTGGAAGGCCCTTGCTGAGTTCTGCTTCAGAAAACCGCAGATGAGTTCTGCTGAAGGTGTTTTGCGCTATTGGGAATGGGTAGCTAATGATCAAAAAGTGGACGGCATAATAATGATGCATCCCATATCATGCCGACCCTTTTGCAGTCCAACATTTATGGGGAAAGATTATCTTGAGAAAAAAACCGGGCTTCCAATACTGTTGGTTGAAATGGACGGCTATGACACCAGAAACTATAGTGCAGGTCAAATCAAAACCAGGATTGAATCATTTGCCGAAGTTCTAAAAGCTAATAAAAAGATGGCATCAGATTCTAATTGAAATTACTAAACGAGTGAATCCGTCTGATTTTTTACTGATATAACATGTTTTTCCAAAGGGAGGTAAAAAATGCGTCTTCCGAGGTTTGAGTATCTGAAACCATCTTCACTGCATGAATGCCTGGAGTTATTGGAAGGATCAGGCCATGAGACCCGCGTTATGTCAGGCGGAACAGACTTTCTGGTCAGGCTTAAACAGGGTGTGATTTCTCCTCAAAAGGTCTTAAGCATCCGATCTGTAGAAGAGCTTAACTTTGTTTCTGAAGATGATAAAGGAGATCTTCAGATAGGAGCCTGTACAAATCTGTCGGATTTGCTCAGGCACCCACTTGTATTAACAAAATTTCCCTCCCTACATCATGCTATAAACTCTGTTGGTTCCAAGCACATAAGAAATATGGCCACCATAGGAGGAAACCTTTGTCTTGCACCTCGCTGCTGGTACTATAACCAGACAAAGCAATGGCGTCATGCGATAGAAGTCTGTTACAGGACAGGAGGAAAAGTGTGCCATGCCATAAGCGGTTCAAAGCGCTGCCATGCGATTAACAGCTCAGATACGGTACCGATGCTGATAGCTCTTGATGCCAGAGTCTGCCTTCAAAAGAAAAATAGTGAAAGGTGGCTTTCTCTTAAAGATTATTTCAAGGATGATGGCAGACACCATACCGTACTTGAAAAAGGTGAGATGCTGACTAGTATTGTTATTCCCAGCGAAACCCAAAAGGCTCGCACAACGTTTATAAAGATACAGCATCGTATAGGGCTTGATTTTGCGATAGGCAGTATCGGTGCATCAGTCAAAAGTAATGGCAAGGAAATAAATCTATCTCTTGTCATAAACTCCATAAATTCCGCTCCCCTGATTCTTAACAAAGCTGCACAGATTATAATGGAATCGGGATTTAGTAAAGCAGCCATTGACAAGGCGGCAGAAGTTGCCCGCGGGGAAACCGGAGCTGTTACCAATCTATTTACATCGGCCGGGTATAAGCGGCATATCGTTGAGGTGCTTGTAAAACAGGCTTTGTCGGAACTGAAACTGATGCAGGGAAAAGGAGGTACAAAACATTGAAAAGTATAATAACGCTTAATGTAAATGGTGAAATGCATGAAATTGCGGTTAATCCATGGCGTACCTTACTTGATGTACTGCGGGATGATTTGAGACTGACAGGGACGAAAAGGGCTTGTGAACAAGGCGCATGCGGCGTTTGTACTGTAATAATGGACGGCAAAGCTATTCTGTCATGCCTCACTCTGGCTATGGACTGCGAGGGACATTTCATTTCAACTATTGAATCTCTGGCAAGCTCTGAAGGTTTGCATCCTTTGCAGCAGTCTTTTATCGACAACGGCGCTGTGCAGTGCGGCTTTTGCACCCCTGGTGTTATAATGTCCGCCAAAGCCCTTCTCGATGAAAACCCCAATCCGGATGATACCGATATCAAAGAGGCTTTAGCCGGAACTTATTGCCGTTGTACAGGCCATATCAAGACAGTTGAGGCAGTAAAAAAAGTTGCCGGATCAAACAGGGAGGTAAAATAATGCCTCATAAAGAAAAAGACTTTAGCGTTATAGGAAAAAGGCAACCCAAGCTTGACGGACCGCTTAAGACCAAAGGCCGGTCACAATTTACTGATGATATTGAGTTGTCGGGAATGCTTTATGGGAAGATAGTCAGAAGCCCTATTGCAAGAGGCAGGATTATAAACATTAATACAACAAGGGCCGAAAGTTTGTCGGGTGTAAAAGCTGTCATCACAAACAAGGACTGCCCTGGAGTTAAGGTAAGTCCTGATCGTCTACTGCTCTGCAGTGACAGAGTTAATTTTATAGGCGATGAAGTGGCTGCGGTGGCTGCGATTGATGAAGACACGGCGGCAGAAGCGGCGGAATTGATAAAAGTTGAGTATGAACCGCTTACAGCTGTCTTTTCTTTTGAAGATGCAACCGCAAAGGATGCGCCGGTTATTCATGATGAGTGTAAAAATAACAGCCTGGATGAATACAATATTGATTTTGGCAATGTTGATAAGGCATTTGCCGAAGCAGACCATGTGAGAATCGGTGAATGTATTTTTAACCCGAATCACAATTGTTTTGCAGAACATCATGTCGTAATTGCCGACTATTCCCTGCCTGGAAAACTGAGCATCTGGACTCCGAATCAGTCACCTCTTTACGTACAGAAAAGTATGGGAGGGGTACTGGGCATTTCGGAAAGCAATGTGCGCGTTTTTAACCTTAATACCGGAGGGGCCTTTTCCGGCCGTATAGGACCAAGACAGCAAAGTTTTATAGCAGCGATTCTTTCCCAAAAAGCATCCCGTCCGGTCAAAATCAGATGTGATGCCGATGAAGAGTTTGTTGTTTATCCCGGTGGCGGATATTTTAAGTATATTATCAAAACAGGAGTAATGAAAGACGGAACCATCAAAGCAACTGAAGCAACCTATCTTTTTGATTGCGGCGCTTATTGGAATTTTGCATTTAATGTTCTGCTCCGTTGCAAGTATCATTTAATCCCGCAGGTTTATCATATGGAAGCAATGCGGTGGAACGAAAGAGCGGTTTATACAAACAATCCTCCAAATATGTATCCTCATGGAGCTGCTTTTTTGCAGCTAAAACTTGCTCAGGAAACAGAGCTTGATCTTATTGCAAAAGAAATCGGCATGGATCCGATGGAACTCAAATTAAAAAATGCCGTTGCAAAAGGTGATACAACCCTTACCAATATCCATTATGCAAGCTGCGGTTTAAAGGAATCAATTAAAAAAGCTGCTAAAAAAGCATCGTGGAAGAAAAAGTTCGGAAAGCTGCCGCCATACAGAGGAATAGGCATCGGCTGCGGAGCCATGAACAGCGGCGGCCCGGATAAATCCGGCGCTTTGATAAAAATCGGTGAAGACGGAAAGCTTTCTCTTTTTGTCGGTCTGCCCGATATGGGGCAAGGTTCCCATACGGCAATGGCCATGATAGCAGCGGAAACACTGGGAGTCACAATCGAAGATGTTGAAGTAGTGGCAGGAGATACGAATTCCGCACCGTTTGATATTGGGGCATTTGGCCAGCGAGGCACGTTTTTTACCGGAAATGCGGTAAGGCTTGCCTGCCTTGATGCAAAAAAACAACTTGCGTCAAGTGCAGCAAAGAAGCTTGGCGTTAAGCCGTCACAACTGATTTTTTGTGACCGGAAAATTTTTCCCGCTAAAGCACCGGAACAGGCTCTACTCTTTAAGGATATAGTTTCTGAAACTTTGCATTCTAAAGACGGAAAACATATCATGGGAAAAGGCTTTTACCATACGTCTTCACCTACAAAAGAGCCATGGGTATCAACACTTGCCTATTCTTTCGGCGCGCAAGTTGCCGAGGTCGAAGTTGATCCTGATACCGGAATTGTTATTCTGCTTAAGGTTACCCATGCCCATGATGTGGGCCGGGCAATTAATCCCCTGGCGATTGAAGGACAGATAGACGGGCAGGTTTTCAGCGGCATGGGTCAGATTCTGTCGGAAGAATGCATAATGGAAAAAGGTAAAGTTCTTAACCCATCCTGGCTTGATTACCGGATTGGTCGTTCCTTTGAAGTCCCGGAACTTGAGTATGATATTATTGAAACAAATGATCCTTACGGCCCCTATGGTGCGAAAGAAGTTGGTGAAGGCCCCATAGTCTGCACAATGGCTATAGCAAATGCCGTAAACAATGCTATCGGCATTCCGGTGCGGGAATATCCTATTACCCCTGAAAGAGTTCTGCATGCCATTAAAGAAAAGTCGAAGAAATAATTTGTTTAACAGTAAACCTGAACCTGCCTGAATTCAGGCAGCTTTATCAACACTATTTCAATCAGACATTTATGTGCTAATGGCAACTCATGTTAATGCTACATTCTATGGCCCATAAACGCTAAGTTAATTAATAAATAACAACTATATGAAAGTAATTTGAATATCGAATATAGAACAAGGAAACAACCCCCTTAATCCCCCTTTTTTAAGGGGGAATGAATGTCGAAGGAAGAGGTAAACGATTTGATATCGAGGATCGTTTGATAGATTTTTGCTGTGAGAATAATCAATATTTGTTAGAAGTATTAAAACCGCAATGAGTAAGAATAAAAAATATTCATAATTCGAAATTCCTTGTTCGATATTCGATATTCGTTTTTTTAGATAAACTTAATAGATTAGAGCCACTTTCAAAACGTTTCAGTTTGGTCAAGCTCAAGGCGGGAGAAAATTTTAACCACAGTAATACTTTTAGTATTTCGAGGATTGAAATTTGAGCCCAACGCTTAAGATCGACCAAAATAGGGCGTTTTGAAACTGGCTCGATTAACTTAGCGCTCATGCCTCTATGGCCCTACGCCAGGCATGACTGTTTAGTAGTTGAAAATATTAATCCAGATAAAAACCGAAAACCGCTTCCGTATATTGGATGCGTTAAAGCTTCATCTAAACCTGATTTAATGCGTTTTTTGTTTGTTGGAATTTACGCAGAAAATGGAGGATAAGGTTTTGAAGAATATCGTATCGCTTAAGGAAAATAACTACAGTGTTATAGGAAAAAGGCAGCCCAAGCTCGATGGGCCGCTTAAAACCACAGGCCGTTCACAGTTTACCGATGATATTTATTTACCGGGAATGCTTTATGGAAAGATAGTCAGAAGTCCTGTGGCAAGGGCAAGGATTATCAGCATTGATACTACAAAGGCCGAAAGGTTGCCGGGTGTAAAAGCAGTAATCACTCACAAAGACTTTCCGGGCCTTATGGTAGGTCCGGATGAAGAACTGTTTTGCCGGGAATTTGTCAATTACATAGGCGATGAAGTTGCCGCAGTGGCTGCTGTTGACAAAGATACTGCAGAAGAAGCGGCGGAGCTGATCAGTGTGGAATACGAAAAACAGGGGGCTGCCTTTTCGCTGGATGAGGCCTTGGACGAACGGTCGCCGGTAATTCATAAAGGGCTTAAGAACAATTATGCGGATAAATTTGAGATCAATGTTGGCGATGTGGATAAGGCTTTTTCAGAAGCTGAGCATGTGCGGGTGGGAGAGTATAAACTGAATCATAACCACAATTGTTATGCCGAGCATCACGTGGTGATAGCCGATCATTGTCTGCCGGGAAAACTGAGCATCTGGACGCCCAATCAATCGCCGCTTTTTGTGCAGAAGGGATTGGCCGGACTCATGGGTCTTTCAATGAGTGATGTAAGAATTTTCAATCTTAACACGGGAGGTTCATTTTCCAGCAGGGGTGGCCCCAGAAATCATCATTATATTGCTGCGCTTCTTTCAAAAAAATCATCCAGACCTGTAAATATTTTTTGTACAGCGGATGAGGAGTTTTTTATGCCCAGGGATAGCGGTGAACACAAGTACACTGTGAAAATAGGGGTGATGAAAGACGGGAAACTAAAGGCCATAGAAGTAGTTTCTTTGTTTGATTGCGGCGCGTATTGGAACCCAATATTAACCGGCGTCTTTCGGGGCTTTTCCAACGTACTGGCAATGGATTACCGTTTTGAGGCGATGCGACGCAAAGGAAAGATAGTCTACACAAATAATCCCCCGAATATGGGGCATCATGGGGGAGAAATCCGCCAATTGAATTTTGTCGCAGAGTCCGAGCTTGACCTGATTGCCAAAGATATTGGAATTGATCCGCTGGAGTTAAGATACAAAAATGCCTGGGAAACAGGAGATACTACCATAGCAGGTGTTTATTACGGAAGCTGCGGCCTGAAGGAATGTATGGAGAAAGTTTCCAAAAGCTCGGGATGGAAGCATAAATATGGCCAACTACCTCCCTATAAGGGAATCGGCATTGGCTGCGGGGGAATCTTTTCCGGTGGCAAGTCAGGGATGAAAGATCATGACACCGGCAGCGCAATTATCAGGATCGGAGAGGATGGCAAAGTATTTCTTGATATCGGATTTTCCGATATGGGCCAGGGGTCCCATACGACCATGGCCATGATTGCCGCAGAGACCTTGGGGATAGCGGCAGGAGACGTCACTGTGATCGCCGGGGATACGGATTTGGTTCCATATGATGTTACGGGAAGCAGCCAAAGAGGTACGTTTGCCGTGGGAAACGCCGTTAAGGCGGCCTGTCTTGATGCCGGAAAACAGCTTGCGGAGGGGGCCGCAAAAGAACTTGGCGTAGCTGCTTCGGAGATTGTCTTTTGTGACAGAAAAGTATTTTCTTCCAAGGCACCGGCTAAGTGTATATCCTTTCAAAGCGTGGTGTCTTGCCTGCTTCATTCCGATGAAGGCAGGCATGTTATGGGAAGAGGCTTCTATAACTCGCCAACGAAATCAAGGGAAATCTGGGTCTCATCCCTGGCTTTTTCCTTTGGCGCCCAGATTGCCGAGGTGGAAGTAAATCCTGAGACAGGGATCGTAAAGCTGGTCAAGATGACTGTCGCCCATGATGTGGGGCGTGTCATCAATCCCCTGGGCATGGAAGGGCAATTGGATTCGCAGATATTCGGTGGCATGGGGCAGATCCTGACAGAAGAATGTATCATGGAGAAGGGTCTCATACTTAATCCCTCGCCTCTCGATTACAGGTTATCGCGCCCGTTTGAGGTGCCTGAAGTTGAATGTATTATGGTTGAAACGAATGATCCTTACGGTCCCTTTGGAGCCAAAGAGGGAGGAGAGGGACCCATAGTCTGCACAGTAGCTATTGCCAATGCCGTTAGCAATGCGATCGGTTATCCGATCAGGGAATATCCTATTACACCGGAAAGAGTTTTGCGGGCCATCAGGGAAAAGGAAAAGAAGCAGGAAAGTAAGGCCTGATAAAGTATTTTTCTAAAAGGAGAAAAGAATGAAAGCAAAAAGAATAAGAGCTTTAGATTGGCTGGGGTGGTCATTTATTGTGATAGCTGTTTTGCTTTTTAGTTCCGGTACGGTTTTGGCCGAAACTAAAAAGATGAAATCGCCGGCTGCCAAGCTGGGTGCAAAGGTAGTCAAATATGATGCTATTGTGGTTGGTGCAGGATATAGCGGTCTTATTTCCGGAGCGATTCTGGCAAAAAACGGACTCAAGGTTTTGGTAGTAGAAAAAGCGGATCAGATAGGAGGACGCTTAGGAGCTGTTAACTATAACGGATACTGGCTCGAATGGGGGCCACGTGAATCCAGTGATTTCGAAGACAACTTTGTAATAATTACAGAGAAAGGACAGTATGGTCTTAAAGCAGCAAAAGAAGCCGGAGCCGATGTTTCCTGGGTTGGTCCGATCGATCCCCTCGTGCTGATGCACAATGTTTCTGATGGAAAAGTTGTGCGAATGGATGCGGATGCTGAGGGAGGAAAGAAATTTTTTACCGAAGTGCTTAAACTTACTCCCGAACAGACAACTAAGGTCACGGGGATATTAAATAGATTGGCAGCGGAAGATCCGGAAAAATGGATAGACGTTCCGATGAGAAATTGGCTGGCCACTGTTAAGGACAGGGATGAGGCGTTTGATAAAGCCATTTACTGGCTGGCTATAGTACATCTTGCTTTGCCGCTTGAGGAAACCTCAACTGGTCGCTGGATTCAGATGTTTAGAAATCCGCAACGGCTATACAGGATCAATGATTCCAAGGTTGGAGGTCTGCAAGGATTGGCTGAAGCCTACGCCAGGGTTATAAGAAAGCACGGAGGAGAAATCAAGACAGGCCTTGAAACCGTAGAGATAACAACACAGGATAAAAAGATTACCGGTGTTGTGGCACGGGATAAAATTAATGTCGTTCAGGAATTTGAAGCACCTGTAGTTGTTTATGCCGAACCCTTCTGGGATATCCTCAGTGTTATCGATGAAAGTAATTTTCCGGCAGATATGGTTAAAAACGCGCGGAAGCTGGAGACTGGGTACGTAGGTGATTTCTGGTGTAAAAACATCGGCATCAGTCGTCTGCCAACCATAAGAGCCACGGGAAAAATCGATCAGTACGTAGGCTATAATCAGGTTCTTTTTGATAAAACCATTGGCTGGAGTATTCCATCGCTCAGTTCCAAAAAAGCCGCACCAAAGGGCAAGCATTTATTGTGTCTTAACGGAACCACAAAGGTTCCCGGCAATTTTGCATCTTCAAAAGCCGATGCGGACGCCCTGATGGATTACATGCGCCGCTACTACTCGGATCTTGACGAAATTATTGAATGGGAAAATTACCAGTGGCCAAAAGTGTGGGGGACAGGTAATACCTGGCTGCCTATGCGCCGCAGCCCTATAGAGGCACCCGGAGTTGAAGGACTCTATTTTGTGGGAAATACTGTTGAAGTTGATGGAACGTTTGCCGATATCGGCGCCAACTCAGCTATGCAAGCCAGTAAGCTTATCCTGCAGAAGCAAATTAAAAAGTAATTGAGAAGGAGGAATACTTTGGCCAAAGATAAGATATTTTACGGTTGGATTCTGGTTCCCGTTTTGGGGATTATTTATTTGATAGATGCGGGTTTCCCGTTCATCGGGGCCAGTGTTATGAATACTTACATGGCTGAATCCCTTCATTTAGGGCGAGGTACTCTGGGACTCGGATTTACCGTTTGTGGGCTCTTAAGTGGTCTAATATCACCGATTATTGGTTATAGTATCGGTAAAAAAGGGATCAGGTTAACATTGATTTTCGGTTGTCTGCTGCTGATTTTCGGTTCTTTCTTAATGGCCACGGTGGTTACCAAAGGCTGGCATTATATAGCCGTTTTTGGTGTGATTTTGGGGATCGGCTGCGGATTCGGCGGCTTGATACCGGTACAGGCCGGAGTTACCTTTTGGTTCAGGAAAAAAAAGGCGCTAGCTATGTCCATTGCCGTTACAATAGGCAGTCTGGGGGGATTAATTGCTCCACCCTTATTAAATAAGATCATTTCTTCGGTTAACGGTGATTGGCGGGTTGCCTGGTTTTTCATTACAGGCTTGCTGGTGCTCTCCTTCATTTTGATGTTTTTCTTTGTTAAGAACAAGCCCTCCGATATGGGATTACTCCAGGATGGCGTAGATGAGCATGAGGAACCTGCCCAGACTGACGGTGTTAAAAAAGCCGGAGCAGGAAAAGTATTTTGCAGCACTGAAGAATGGAAAGCGATGGATGCGATAAAAACTCTTACCTTCTGGATGCTATTTATCTCTTCTTTAGCCTTTGTTGGGCCGATGATGATCTTTATTGCCCACGCCGTCATTTATTTACGGGATATGGGGCACCCGGCCGGTATATCAGCTATGGCTATGAGTTATTACATGCTTTTCAGTCTTGGTGGAAGGATGCTCGGCGGAGTTTTGGCAGACCGGTTTGAGCCGCGTTATATCTGGGCTGTGGGGCTTTTGCTCGAAACTGTAGGTATACTTTGCTTTCTTGATGCCAGAAGTGTGTCCAATATCTATCTGTTCTCCATTTTTGTCGGAGTTGGAGTTGGTGCGGCATCGATCTGCTGGCCAACATTAATCGGTAATTATTTTGGCTCTAATTCATTTGCCGGGATTATGGGAATACTCTTTCCTATCGTTCAGCTTTTCGGAGCTTCCGCCCCGTATTTAGCCGGACTGGTATATGATGCCCAGGGAAGTTATTATACCGTGTTTGTTGGTTCAGCGGCTTTGGCATTCATTTCCAGTATTGTTATATTTTTTACCAAACCTCCGAAAGCTTTGACAGCCTGAGGTTTATAATCTGATGACTGTCTCATTTTTTGAGGGATTTTGTCATGAATGAAGTGAGTGAAACAAAGGTGGTTCGCACAGTCTGTACTGTATTGGATGTATTTGCATGCGGATTGTCTGTGGAAGTTGAAAACGGGGTTATTACCAAAATCATCCCGGCTCATATGCCTGATCCGGCTGATCGGGGCGCTTGTAGAAAAGGACTTGCTGCCGCCGAACTGATTTATCACAAGGACCGTCTTCGTTACCCGTTAAAACGCGTGGGAAAACGGGGAGAAGGCAAGTGGGAACGAATTGCCTGGGATGAAGCCATGGATGATATTGCAGGCAAGTTTCGGCAGATTGTACAAAGATACGAATCCCGGTCAATTGCATGGGCCGTTAAAGGATATCCTGAAACACTCAAAGCGGGTGGCTATTTGCGGCTGGCAAGTCTGCTTAAGGGAAGCAGAGTGAGCCTGGCCGGCTTAGGTGACTCGGCCGCACCTTGCGCCGATATTGCCACCTTTGGCTGTTTGTTTGGCGAAGCCCATCTTAGCCGTGTAAAGGATCCAAACTTTACAATCGTTTGGGGCTATAATCCCGATGTAACCGATTGGCGGCGTATGCGCAGAATAATGGAATCAAAAAAGAAAGGCTGCAAAGTTGTTGTTATTGATCCACGCCGCACAACTACAGCTTCAAGAGCTGCCGACTGGTATATCCCAATAAGGCCCGGAACCGATACTGCCCTGGTATTGGCGATGATCAACATAATTCTGGAGCAGGGACTGCATGATAAACAATTTATAACCGAAAGAACTGTAGGTCCTTTGCTGGTAAGAAGTGATAACGGTATGCTGCTACGGGAACATGATGTTAGAGAAGATGGAAGCCCGCAGCTGTTTATGGTGCTTGATGCAAACACCGGAGAAATTCAGGTTGCTGATTCTCCTGGGGTAAAACCTGCGTTAACCGGAAGTTGCTTTCCGGAAGGTATTGAATGCCGGTCGGCATTTCAGTTGCTGTCCGACATGGTTAAGGAATATACACCGGATAGGGTATCTGAAATTACTGAGATTCCGGTTGATATTATCAGGAATCTGGCTATTGAATATGCTATCCAAAAACCGGCTTCTATCCATCGGGGTTGGGGATTGCAGCGGACTTTTTATGGTGATTTGACATGCCGGGCGCTTAACACACTGGCAGCTATCAGCGGCAATATAAATCCGCATATACCATCCTCCTTTATTGAAATAAGCAGTACTTTCTCAATCCCGGCCGGGCGTTGTACCACTATACCTGTAATGTCGGTTTTCGAGCAGATCGCTTCTCAGAAACCTTTTCCCATAAAAGCGCTCTGGTTTGCATCCAATAACTTTGTCAGTCAGTCTCCTAACAGGAAAAGGATCATAGAAAAGTTATTTCCTCAACTGGAGCTTATAGTCGTTTCCGACCTTTTTATGACAGAAACGGCCAGATATGCAGATTATGTTTTTCCCGTAAGTTCTTCCTTTGAATGTACTGATTTTCACTATGGTCTGTTGAGCTGGACAAACCATATGCATTTACAGCAAAAAGTAATAGAGCCTTTGTATGAGACGAAACCTGATTTTATGATAGCTGCCGAGCTGGCCAAAAAAATGGATTTGGGAGAGTACTTTAATAAATCGGAAGAGCAATATCTGGATGAAATTCTTACTGCGCCTCATCCGTTATTGGAAGGCATCTCTCTTGAGAGGTTGAAGGCTGGGCCCGTGCCGGAAAGAATAATTGATAAAGCTCAGAAACTAAGAACTCCCACGGGTAGAGTTGAATTCTATTTGGAGAGGCTGAAAACAGCCGGACAGGAATTGCCGTGTTACATAGAACCGGTAGAAAGCGTTTACAGCAAAAAGGCAAAAGAATACCCGCTTTCTCTTCTGACATCCCATCCCCGGTATCGGGTTCACACAATGATGGGTAATTATCCTGTTCTGATGAAAAAAGATCCCGAACCAAATCTTCAGATCAATCCTTCAGATGCTAAGCATCGCAACATAAAGGATGGAGATATTGTTCGTGTTTTTAATAACCTTGGACAGGTTAAATTAAAAGCAGCGCTGAGTGAAAATATCAAGCCGGGTGTGGTCAATATCGATGAAGGCTGGTGGCCTGAACAGTATATAGAAGGCCATATAAACGAATTGACCCATGATATGATAAATTTGGCGCAAGCTATGATTTTCGAACCCAATGCCGCTTATTGTGATGTTCTCGTGGAAGTTGAAAAGATATAGAAATGATATACGACAGCAAAACCTGTGGTCACCGGAGTTGCCGTGAATTTGGATAAAAGGGATTTTTAGGTCTTTGAGAAAATAAATATTAAAGAAGTAACCAACAAAAGGAGGCGGATTATGGCATATCGAGTGATCCAATGGGCAACCGGGCACATGGCTAAGATGGCTGCCAGGGCAATGGCGGAAAGGTCTGCATATGAAATTGTCGGCGGCTTTGTATACAATCTGGAAAAAGTTGGAAAAGACCTGGGTGAAATATGCGGCACTCGCAACCTGGGTGTTAAGACAACGAATAGCCGGGAAACCATCTTTAATATGGACGCAGATTGTGTGCTTTTCCTTGCGGGAGCGGAAAACGATAATTTGGCTGCACTGGGCGATGTCTGTGATCTTCTTTCATCGGGTAAAAATGTTATTACAACATCGGTTGAATTTATTTATCCCAAAGCCATGGGGTCTGAATTTGAACAACGGATTTTGGATGCATGCATACAAGGACGCAGCACCTTTCATGGACTTGGCGTGGCTCCAGGCTTTGGTGCTGAATCCATGGCACTGTTGCTGACAAGGCTGTCAAACCGTATTGATCAATTAATTTTTTACGAAACATTTCATTATGACAAATACCCGAGTAAGTTCCAGATGTTTGACCTTATGGGGTTTGGTTATGCTCCTGATGACCCTGCTCCCTTATTCAGCAACCTTGAAATTGTCGGCCACGTATGGAAACATTCGGCAATGCTGGTGGCTGACACCGTCGGCCTTAAGATTGATAAAATAGAAAACTTTCGCAATGTCGTTCTCGCCGACAAGGATCTAAATGTGGCAGCGGGTTTGATTCGGAAAGGAACCGTGGGAGCAATGAATTTCGGTACACGGATCATATCGGAAGGAAAACCACGAATTATCATGCAGCACTATACGCGAATGGACCCGGAACTTGCTCCTCAGTGGCCTGTTGGCGATGGTTACTGGACAATTATTATCGAAGGGCTTCCTTCGATTTCTGCAACAATTGAAATAGGTATTCACGGCGAAATTCATTCGGACCAGGCCTGTTTGGCGACAGCCATGCATGCGGTACACGCAGTTCCTTATGTCATCGAAGCTAAACCCGGCATTCTCACTTTGGCACAGACACCTCCTGTGTGGGGAGGAGAAGCTTTCCACCGTTAATTTTAATCAGCATTCAAAAGGAGGAGATTACTTTGAAAAAAAGAAAAGTTGCTTATACTGAAAATTATCAAAATTTAATGGCCAACCTTGCCGCAGGGAGAACTTTCGAAAAGCAGTTACAATGCATCGATGAAACAAGAAATCATGCCCCGGTTTGGTTTTTAAGGGCTGGATTACTAAAAGCCCTTGGTGTTCCTGAACCCAAGAAGAATTCGGAAAACTTCATAACATTCGGTTGTTATGTTCCATTTATGAGCTTATCAAAGTTTGGCGACACGCTCAAGCTTTTAGATCTACTTGGAATTGAATATAACTACTCACCAGACAAGGAGATCTGTTGCGGCGCTCCTCCGTTTCAGGACTGTGTAGAATTTGAGGAAGTTACAGAAGAAGAAAGGCAAAAAATACAGGCAAGATGTAAAGAATATATGCAATTTAATTGGGACATGGGAAAGCAGGCGGGAGCAAAAAACATGGTCTACGTTTGTCATGCGTGCGCTGCTCTTGTGAAAATGGTATTTCCGGAAGATGCCGACATTCATCGATGGGTTTATGATCCGATTATGGACAAGCTTGAAGAGAAAAACCTTGAGATCGAACCAACGGTGATAGGTTATTTTGAGGGATGCCACAAGCATTTCCCATATTTCGGCAGTCTTGATTGGCCGAGATATCGTAAGGTGCTGGGTAGCATAAAAGGATTGACGATTGTAGACCTGGATAAACGTTTTTGCTGCAAACAGCATCCTGACCGCATTTTAGAAGATGCTGAAAAAAAGAATTTGAAGACTATTCTGGTTCCCTGCGGCGATGGTCATTATTTTCTTAAGCAGGCATTTCAGGATAAAATGGAAGTCAAAAATTTTTCGGAAGTATTGTTACAGATTTTGGGAGGATAGTGCTCAATTAAAATAATGGGGATAGAAATATGGAACATAATAAGCAACCCCCGTTATATTTTTATTCCCATTGTTACCATGGAGGCAGATAATGTCTGAGACAAATAATACAAAAACAGTTCGTACTGTATGTGCCTTAAGAGACGGTGCTATGTGCGGAATCATGGCGCACCTTAAGGACGGAAGGATTACAAAGGTGACTCCCGCTGACTTTCCCGACAGTTTTGATCGTGGCTGTTGCACAACTGGGCTTGCCACACCGCAATGGATCTATCATAAGGACAGACTTCGCTACCCATTAAAACGCATCGGAAAACGAGGGGAAGGCAAATGGGAGCGGGTGTCCTGGGAAGAGGCGATGGATGGCATTGCGGATAAACTAAAAGAACTGATTCAGCGGTATGGCCCTAGTTCAATTGTTTGGAATGCGGACCCAAGTGCAACAGGGAACATGAAATGGGCCGGTTATTCAAGGGTAGCAAGCCTCACAAACAGCACATGGCTTGATATTGTCGGCTTTGGCGATTCCGCCGGCCTTTGTGGCAACCTGGCAACTTTTGGGGCACTTGGAGGGCGGTATCTTGTTCCCAACAAAGATCCTAAATTCAGCTTCGTTTGGGGCATCAATCCGGCAAATACCAGTTGGCGCACCATGCGAACGATAATGAGAGACAAAGAAAACGGCTGTAAACTGGTTTGTATTGATCCCCGCTATTCCAGGACTGCTTCCCGCTGTGATGAGCATATCTCAATCAGACCAGGAACAGACGGCGCCCTGGCCCTTGCAATGATACATGTGATTATTGAACAGGGGCTTGAAGAGAAACTGTTTATCACTGATCATACTGTAGGACCTTTACTGGTAAGAGATGATAACGGGATGTTTCTTAGGGAAAGTGACCTGATCAAAGATGGTAAAGCTGATCGATTTATGGTCTTTGATAAGGCTGCCGGCAAGGCTCAGCCAGATGATATGGCACAAATACCTGCCCTAAGCGGAAGCTACACCATTGACGGCATCGCCTGCAAGCCGGCTTTTGTCTTGCTGGCTGATATGACTAAGCTCTATACGCCGGAAAAAGCATCGGAAATCACGGACATTCCGGCTGAAACAATACAGCGTCTGGCTGTTGATTACGCAACAAAAAAGCCTGCTGCTATCCGTTTGGGGCTGGGTTCGCAAAGAAGCTTTTATGGAGATCTTTCCTGGCGGGCGATTAATACGCTGGCAGCACTAACAGGAAATATCAACCTGAACGAACTTTCCCGTTTTGTATTGAATTCGCCTGCCGTTATGATGCCGGGTGAGAAGTATTATCATCTGCCGATTATGAAGCTCGATGATGCCATTAC
This sequence comes from Pseudomonadota bacterium, assembly GCA_018817425.1. NCBI lineage: Bacteria > Pseudomonadati > Pseudomonadota > Pseudomonadota bacterium. The sequence continues at coordinate 25,958 of JAHITX010000023.1, read as the reverse complement.
CAAAGGTGATCCCTTTCCGGTAAAAGCCCTATGGATTGCAAGTGAGAACTTTATCAATCAAATGCCGGACATGAACAGGATTGTTAATGATCTTCTGCCTTGTCTGGAACTGATCGTGGTTGTTGATCTTGCCATGACGGTCACGGCTAAATATGCAGACTATGTTCTTCCTGAGGCCTCATTCTATGAATATGTTGATCTGCTTGATAGTTATCCCGTCTACACTCCATATTTACAACTCCAGCAGAAAGTCATCGAACCGCTTTATGAATCTAAATCCGATTTTCAGATTGCTGCCGAGCTGGGCCGGAGAATGGGGTTTAGTGAATACTTTAATAAGACTGAGGAACAATATGTGGAGGAGTTTCTTGCTTCAGATCATCCTTCCATGGAAGGTGTTAATCTTGAAAAATTGAAGAAAGGTCCGTTAAAAGCAAAGCCGACAGAAAAAATACAGGAATTAAAAACACCGACAGGCAGGATTGAATTCTATGTTGAAAGGCTAAAATCCTTCGGCCAACAGTTGCCTGTTTATATAGAGCCTATAGAAAGCGCCAGGAGCGAAAAAGCAAAAATCTATCCGTTAAGTTTTATAACTTCACATCCAAAATACCGAAAAAGCTCGGCAATGGGAAATGTTGAAGCTCTTACAAAGCATGATCCCGAACCGTTTCTTTATATTAATCCAAAAGATGCTGAACCTAGAAAAATTATAGATGGAGATGTGGTCAAAGTCTTTAATGATCGTGGAAAAGTAAAACTGAAAGCTAAACTTAACCCGAATGTAAAGCCCGGTGTTGTTGATATACAGCAGGGTTGGTGGCCTGAACATTATATGGAGGGCCACCACAACCAGTTGACACATGGGATAATTAACCCGGCCCAGGCAGCGATTTTCCAGCCCAATGCCGCATTATTCGATGTGCTTGTTGAGGTGAAAAAGGAACAGTGAATCGACAAATCAAAGTCATCCGGTGGCAATCTGATAAAGACACAATGAAATACTTTATGATGTGAATGCACAAAACAATTATTTCAAAGGAGACGATAATGAAGGAAGAATTAGATCTGGAGGCTATGCGGGTTAATCTCCTGGCTTGGTTTAAGAGCAAACTGCCCAGTGATAGCGAACTTATACTTTCACCGTTGAAAAGACCTGGCGATGGTATGAATGAGACTTTTTTTATCGATCTAAAGTGGTGGCAAGCGGGGAAGACGAAGCTGGAAAACCTGGTAATTCGTTGGCCTCCCAAGGACATTTCGGTGTTTCCCAAGTATCATTATGATATGAAAAAGCAGTATATGCTGCTCGAAAGATTATGGGATACAGTAGTGCCTGTTCCCCGTGTCCGTTGGCTGGAAGAGGATGAGTCGTTGCTGGGTGGCCCTTTCTACATTATGGAGCGGGTTGAGGGATGGGTTCCGGGAGAGTTTCCTCCCTACCATGTTGCCGGCCCGCTTTTTGAGGCGTCAGAGGAAGAAAAAGCCCGTATTTGGTGGAATGCCGTGGAAACGATAGCAAATATTCATACCCTCGACTGGGAGAAAGCGGGCTTGAACTTTTTGGGCGTTCCACGGGCAGGTACAGACTTTATGGAGCGGCAGATTGCTTATTATGATGAGATCTATGCGCTTAATAATGAGCCGATGCCACCGGTGCTTAAAGCAACCAGAGACTGGCTTTTGAAGAATTGTTTTGAGCCAAAATATATTTCGTTATGCTGGGGTGATGCCCGGCTGGGTAATATGATCATCAACGAAGGTGAAGTAGCCGCGGTTATAGACTGGGAAATGGTTCTTCTCGGCGACCCGGAAACTGATCTGGGTTGGTTCGTCCATATGGATTGGGCCACCAGTGTGGGTCGTCCCGATTCGCCTTTTCCCCGCTTGCCGGGACTTCCCGATATGAAGGAGACCATTGCCCACTATGAGAAGGTAACAAACAGAAAAGTCGAGAATCTCTTTTACTACGAGGTTTTTGCTACCTGGCGCATGGCTATCTTTTTTACCCGGATGGAACAGGATGCAAGATATATTGCCAGATCGAAAAGAGCAAAAGGCTTTATTACCATGACCCATTATGAAAAATTGCGAAATCTTTTGGACTTGTAGTGTTATATATAAATATGTCGATAAAGGATTCTTTATGGCTGAATCACAAATAAATATAAAAGCAGAAAACTGCTCGGGCTGCCTTCGCTGCTGTCTGGCGTGTTCATTTTACAACACAAGAGAAAGATTTTTTAGTCTGGAGCAAGCGCAGATCGTAGTTAAGCCGGATGAGAGCAATGCCTGGTTTAAAGTAGAATTTAGGGAAGACTGTATTAGTTGCGGTATTTGTGTGGAGCATTGCGATTTTGGCGCTTTATCTTGGTAATGATGGTTCCTAAAGGAGGGTTTTATGGGGAAATTAGGCGGCTATGCCGGAAAAATCCTGAAAGTAAATCTGAAAGAAAAAGAGATTTGCAGTGAGCCGATTCCCGTCAACTGGATCTCTCGTTTTATCGGGGGTCTTGGTATAAGTTTCAAGTTGGCATATGACAATGCCTCTCCCCAAAAAGATGCTCTGGGGCCGGAAAATGTCCTCATTTTCGGTGCGGGTCCTTTTGTCGGCACATTAATTCCGGGAGCCTGCAAAACTACTGTTGTCGCTAAAACTCCTGTCTCGGGGTTTCTCGGAATTTCCGGCACCGGACATCTGGGGATGTTAAAATTTACCGGTTATGATAATTTAATGATAACCGGCAAGGCGGATCGCCCTGTTTATCTGAAAATAGATGATGATGTGGAAATATGCGATGCGAGCGATCTCTGGGGAAAAGATACATGGGAAACTACTGAAGCGCTGTGGCAGAAACTGGGCAAGCAATATGTAGTTGCAAGTATAGGGCCTGCCGGAGAAAACATGGCCGTCCAGGCCAGCATCATTGTAAACAAGTATTCAGCCTATGCCCAATCGGGTATGGGAGCGGTTATGGGATCAAAAAATCTCAAGGCTATCGCTATCTCCGGTTCTAAATCTATTTCCGTGGCTGACCCGGAAAGATTTTCCGAATTAATGGATAAAGCTTATCAGCAGTCTATTGAAAGTCAAAAAGAAACCATCAATGTTTTTAGAGAATGGGGAACTCTCCGTGCTATGGGTCCGCCTATCTCGCAATTCGGTCCTCATGAATACAAAAATTATAGTGAGATTGTTCCTCCCGATCTGCCTTACAAGTTTCCACTCGACAGATTTATGAGCGAAATAAAAATAGGAGATATTTCCTGCATGGGTTGTCCTATCGGCTGCAAACATCTTATTCGACTGCTGAAAGGAGACAAGGCAGGGGGCAGCATGGCTGTTTCCTGTCTTGTTGGCGGTTTTCACGGATTTGCCGCCCACTGTGCGGTCGAAGGGTGGGAAGACGCCATAAGATGCGATGAGTTATGCAACCGTTTAGGTATGGATTATCTATCTGCCGGTGCAGCTATTAGTTTTGCCATCGAGCTTTACCGGGAAAAAATCATAGATAAAACCGATACCGATGGCCTTGAGTTAGACTGGGGAGCAGCAGATGGGGTCCAGGAACTGCTCCGACAGATGGCTTTCGGGCAAGGATTGGGAAAGATACTCGCACAAGGGTTAAACAAAGGACCTCAGCTTATAGGGAAAAACTCGGAAAAATATGCAGTGCATACAAGAGGGCACGCGATTTATTATGATCCGCGACGGGCAATGTCGCCGGATTTGTTCAGCGACATGATTAATGCTTCGGGAGACAGATTTCACGCACCTGGGTGGGCGGGCAAAGCGATGACCAAAGAGTTTTTAATAAAGCATTTAGGAATGCCACCGGATCAGGCAGATCAAGCCGTCACGGATATAAAAGGTTACGGGCTGGCGCGTTTCGCCAAATGGGCGGAAGATAATGCTACAATGTTTGAATGCCTTGGCCAGTGCCAGATGCCAATGCATCAGCAGGTTGAATTAAGAGTCTGGGCCGGTCTTTATGAAGCTCTCACAGGGATTAAGATGAACGGGGAAAAGCTTTTGCAGGCTGCGGGACGTGTTTGGGATATAAGAAGGATGTTTGATCTTCGTGAAGGCCGCACAAGAAAAGATGATAGCTTTATAGCTCGGCGCTTTGTTTCGGAGCGTCTGGTTTCTAACTGCGAAGAACATGATCCTGTAAGCAAAGAGAGTTTTAATGCGCTGCTGACCGAATATTATAATGAAAGAGGCTGGGATCCTGCAGATGGCGCTGTAAAGCAGCTAAACAATGACAATGGTTTTGTATAAGGGAGAAAACAATGGGAAAACTAAGTGGTAAAGTAGCAATTGTTACTGGCGCTTATTTGGTTGATGGTGGCAACAGTATTGGAGGTGCGACAGCTATGCTGTTGGCGAAAGAAGGCGCTAAAGTGGTGGCCGCGGATATTGTTGATGAACCGGTTGCAAGATTGGTCGCCAAAATTAAGAGTGAAGGAGGAGAAGCAGTGGCCTGCCATGTGGATCTTCGTAATGAAGACACTATCAAGGCTATGGTTGAGACGGCAGTTCGTGAGTTCGGCGGTCTGGACATATTGCACAACAATGCCGCAGCTCTGCCAGGTCCTGGTGATAGAGATATAGTAAATATGGAGGCTGCGACCTGGGACAAGACTATGGAAATCACAGTCAGGGGAACCATGCTGGCCTGCAAGTATGCCATACCTCAAATGATTAAACGTGGTGGTGGTACGATAGTAAATACATCCTCCGGGGCCGGTGTGGCCGGTGACATGGCTCGTACAGCTTATGGAGTATCTAAAGCAGCGGTTATTTCCCTTACCAAGTATGCTGCAACTCAATACGGAAAACAGGGTATACGCTGTAACGCCATCTGCCCTGGGCTGATGCTCACGGCAACGGCCAAAGCCACTATCACTCCCGAAGTGGAAGAAATGATGTTAAAGTATACCCTTACCCCAAGACTGGGTATGCCCGAAGATATCGCAAATATAGTTGCATTTCTTGTTTCAGATGATGCTTCTTTTATTACAGGTGAGATTATTGCGGTGGATGGCGGAATATTTGCCCATGTGCCATCCAGCTCTGAAAGCGCCCTTATCGGCCCTGCTAAACATGGAAATAACTGATATAGGAACGCATTCAAATATTATAATTATATATCGATAGATAGGAGAAAAAATGTCAAAAAAAATAGTTTGTCTGTTCGGAAGTCCCAGACCCAAGGGAAACAGTAATGTTATTGCCAGGCGATTCAATGAAACTGCTGAGAAACTGGGTGCCAAAGTAAAATCCTTTTCCTTAAACAAGCTTCAATACCGTGGTTGTCAGGCATGCATGACCTGCAAAACAAAGTTGGATAAATGTGTCCTTAAAGATGATCTGGCAGAAGTGCTGGATGAGGTTCAGAATTGTGATATTCTGGTAATTGCTACCCCGATTTATTATGGTGAAGTCTCAAGCCAGGTCAAAGCATTTATTGATAGAACTTTTTCCTATTTTGTGCCGGATTTTGGAAGTAATCCTTACCGTAGCCGTCTTAAGCCCGGTAAAAAAATGGTTTTTATACAAACCCAGGGGCATCCCGAAGAAAAACGGTTTGAAGATGTTTTTGAAAGATATGCGTTTTTTTTCGACTGGCACGGATTTGGTGATAACCAGGTAATCCGGGCATGCGAGGTTATGAATGTAGGCGATGCTGAAGTCCGTGAAGATTTAATGAAATTGGCAGAAGAAACAGCAAAAAAGGTTGTATGACAAAATATTAACACCATTATTATGTTTTTGCTCTGTTTGTGTATGAGTGCATATACGGTAAGCACTCATATATATTCATATCAAAGAGAATAAACATAGTAAAGTAAATACAACTTTTACAATACGCAATTTGATAGCGGGAGAATTTAATGAAAGCATTAACTATAAGCAATCAATCAGTGACAAAGAAAGCTCTTCTTGAAATGGCTCAACAGGATCTAAAAACCTGGCTGGGTATTCGTATTACAGCTGGTTTGTTGGTTCTGAATGGATGGACCAGTAGCCAGATAGCTGAACTTTTCGAAGTAAGTCGCTGGACTGCGGTGCAGTGGATACAGAGACTAAATAATGAAGGCGTAAGAGGTCTTATAGAAAAGGAACGCAGTGGTCGCCCGGCACAAATTAATAAGAATGATAGGAGCCAACCTGATCGGGTATTAAGGATAGACAGCCGAGAGGCAGTTGATTTATCCTGCAACAGATAGGATGGAATTGCAGTGGCTGCTGACCGGATATTATATAAAAAAGGTGGGGGCATTTATTTAAGGTGCTCAACCCTATTTTGTTGTTGAATAGGATTTATTTTTCGCCCTGCTTTGAAATGCTCTTGGGCGAAGAGAATTTGTTTTAACAAAAGTCCATAAAGCAGCTAACTCTATAGGAGACACATTGTATTCCTTAATAAGCAGAGCATCTAATTTTTTACTCTGTCTGGTTGCAATGCCTAACCATCGTCGAACCGTGCTGTTAGTAGTACCCAAAGAGTCTGCTACACCTTGTAAAGGCATTCCTTTTAGCAAAAGACTAAGAGACTTTATAACCTTTTCTTCAGGAGAACGGAGGTCATAAAAGATGGTCCCTGTTCTGTGGCAAAATGATTTACTGCATTTTTTGCATAGAAATCTCCGACCTGGCGATCCTTGCTTTGTCCGGTATGTTCCGTTAAAAACGATATTACCTTTTTCTGTTTTACCATAAAGAGTACATTTTGGATTTTTACAGGCTACCATTGTTAAATTAATGTATTGCGTTTTACCATCTTGGATTTTGCGTTTATTTTCATCAACGATTGTAACAAATTTATCAACGATTGCGTGATTATTTTTTTCTGACATATTTGCTGGTGTAAAATTTTTTCCGGGATGGCTGGATTTGTCCTGGTCCTGAGCAGAAAGAACCGGTGACATTTTCTTTTGGTTTTGTTTTTTCTTTTTTTTAACCAAAACTTCTTCCTTAAACTGATCAATGATCCATCCTACCGGCCCATTGGGTCTCAGATAATATTTCAATCCAATCTCGTATATGGTAGAGTGAAGATTATCAAGCATGCACTCATAGTTCCCAACAAACTTCATTCCCGCATTTTCCTGAACAGTCGCGGCTTCTTTTGTGATCGTATGGCTGGCGATCAGGTAGCCATCTTTCTGTTTTATGTCAGAAAGACTACGAGCACCAACTATAATTAGTCGTGATGCTGCGCTTAGATTGGCTCCGAATGTAGAATAGTAGAAGAAAACTCCTTCGTCCAGTGTAGTAATATCACTTATCATTTCACGGGTCAGATAATTTTCGATGGTCTTTTGTTTCTTAAGCGCTTGATATGCTTCCAGCTTTATAGGCAAGCATATCTGATGACCCACAAAATGGTTCCAGGAGTCAAATATCATGTTACTCAGGTTGGGCACTATACTGATAGCAGCTTTAATAATTGAACTTTCCAATGGCTTCTTGGAACCATAAAGATCTTGATGGCATGATAGAATCATTTCGATGTGCTTGTCTTTAGTAATAGAGACTTTCTTTAAAAGATTGTTATCATCAGATGTTTCGCGATGCCTGAATAACTCATGAGAGGAAAACTGTGCTTCTTCTATAGAAGAGTACATAAACAACCTCTTACGCAGTGAATACCAGACAGGCTGATCTGCATTAAGAGCAATCAGCACCTGCATGGGGATTCCGGTAAATTCGGCAATATCATGGAGATTCTCAATTTGGGCACGTCGACGATTGGCTTCCCAATTCTGTAATTCACGAACACTTATTTTTATTGATTCTGCAAATACTTCCTGGCTCATTTTACGCCATTGCCGGTATGCTTTACTAAGAGATCCGAGGGATTTGTATAGCATGACTTTTTCAGACGAAAGTTCATTTCGTTGTAATGAAATCTTAGATGACATAATTTATCCTATGAGGACACAAAGTACCGTTGATGCTTAAAAAGCAGGAAGCGCTGAATAGATGGAATACAATTATTATTTCGATATTTTTATATTTTTTTGACATATACCAAAAGAAAGTTTTTGTGTCAAGTTAGGCTTATAATTAAATAAGTAAAAAGACTAATTCTACTATTACCTGCAAGATTTCTTTATCTACATATACGATTGTTACCATAAACTGAGTGTACAATACATATTGTTTTTGTTCATTGAATTAAAAAAATCAATATTTCTTTATTCAACTTTGAGGAAAAACGCCCATTGCCGGCGTTGAGGCAGCATCAGATTATCTCCGATCGCGCATTATATGATGATGCGATGGTAGCAGAAATTTCTTTAGTGCTGTCAAATACTATAAAAAAGGAGGGGTATAAAAAAAAGAATGGGAGTTGGTATTTGTAAAGTTGTTATCAAAACACTATTCAAAAGGAGACAAGGTTATGAGTAGTAGAGGAGGAAATAGAAAAAGCAGGTGGTTGTATTTTTTTCTTGTTGTAGCCATGGTGGGGCTTTTTGCCACTGGGGTTAGTGCGGAGAGTTCAGTTGGTTTCCACGGTTATTTTGAATCAAACATGGTTATGCGTGATCAGAACGGTATTCAGTATGGTTTCCTGGACCATCTGAACGGAGTTCAGCAGAGAAATACCTTAAAGTTCGATGTTTCAATTGACCCTGATTTAAAATGGAGTAATTTCGCGTTGCAGAAGTTCCAAATAACCTTTCGGGGAGCTTATGACTCGATATTCGATCTTCGGGCCAACAAATATGGTGACATCACGGAGAATATAGGCGCTTCAAGATTTGATTATGGTTTAAGAGATATCAGATTTGAGTCTGATTTGCGCGAGGTATTTATTGACTTTACTTATGGTGGATCACTGGGCAGTGCTTTCTTCCGGCCTGGGAGGCAGCTTGTCTCCTGGGGTGAATCTTCACCTAACGCCACCCTTTTGGATGTTATTTGTCCCAAGGATCAGTCCTATCAGCTGTTTTTTCAGAACCCTGATGACGTTGCGATTCCTCTCTGGATGGCAAGGTTAAACTACAGCGCTCCACCTATAGGGGGTTTAAGACTGAATCTTGATTTGTTGTGGGTTCCGGACATCCGTCCCTCGCAATTTGCACCACTGGACAGTATCGCCGGTAATCCGACGGCAGGCATGAATGCGCCTTATATTTCCATATTACCTTTTGCCGGCCTAAAAGGATTGAATGTCAGACAGGATGTGCCTACCAACAAACAGGAGTATGGAGCAAAGGTAACCGCGGACATTGGGCTGCTCAGCGTATCTGCGGCTTACTACCGGGACGTAAACAATGATCCTGGCGTATTATATACGAATGGGTTTTCTACAGCCTTGCTCACTCATCCGGTCCAGAACGTTTACGGCGCTTATTTCAGCTACCAGATCTCGCCGTTGGACCTGGTCCTCAGAGGCGAGATTGCTCAGCATGACGCTCAGCCGGTCCTGATAGCAGGAGGTACGGGATTCGATTTTTATCCTAACGGGGACGCGGTCAACTTTCGCTTAAAACCGGTCACCCTGTTTATGGTAGCGGTTGACAAGAATGTTTATGTTCGATGGATTACCAGTCATGAGCCGATTGGTTTCTCCCTGGAGTGGATTCACCAGAAGATTAACAGTTGGGAGTCTGCTTTAAATGCGCCTGAAGCTGCTAAAACTGGAAGCCCGGTAAGAGATATGGACATAATTGGATTTACCATGAGTTGGAGCTGGTGGCAGGGTAGAATCGCTCCCGTGTTTGCTGCCGCCTATACTCCCGGAAGGCCGGGGGCAGGAGGAGGCTCGGGTTACATCCATCCGACTGTAGGCTGGCAAATATCTCCTCATCTTTATGCCAATCTGGGTTTACATGCATTTTTTGGAGATAAGACGGCCAAGTCAGGCTTTGCCGGACTTGTAGGTACGAGTGAGTTGACTTTAAAAATGGGTTACGAATGGTGAGCATGAGCAGGAAGAAAATAACAAGCGGCTTATTTAATTCTTACGATAGCTATAAGGAGGGAAAAGTGAGAACTAAAACAATAAGATTTTCAGGATGTTGGATCTGGTCTCTATTTGCAGTGTTGATTATGCTGTTTGGGGCCGGTCCTGTCCGGGCGGCCGGGGAAATTGCCAAGACAATAGATAAAAGCAACGTCTCGCAATATGAGGACATACTCATGCCTGCCCTTTACCGGGCTGTAGAAAGGGGCGACTACATTCTCACCACCGGGAAACTGAACTTTGAGTATAAGCACTGGAATACGTTTTTGGAGGCGGGTCAGAAAAACGCCGGGAAATTTCAAATAAACGCCGAGGGTGATTTAGTTGATAAAACAGGTGAGATTCCTTTGTATCATATTTATGGATTTCCTTTTCCCAATATTGATTCAAAGGATCCCAAGGTTGCTGACAAGATCATGTGGAACGTCTATTTTAATAAAGGCAGGATAGGAGGGTTTCATTATCAGCAACGCATTCAATGGGTAAATAACGAAAAGGGCATCCATCGCTATATACTGTCAGATTCACGTCTTATGGGCATACAGGGGCGGCCGACGTGGCAGGCGGTGCCGGAGAGCGAAAATCCTGAGCATTGGTCTTACGCTGAATTCGGCATAATCAAAGAACCTTACAGTATGCGAAACACCAATCAGCTGGACTGGGATTATATGGATAAACGCGATATGGTTCAGATGTCATATGTACCTGTCATCCGGCGGATTCGGCAAACCTCAGGAGTGAGCAGGTCCGACCCCTGGATGGGATCAGATGGATGGCAGGACCTGACTTTCTTGTGGGGCGGGAAGAACAGAACGATGACATGGAAACTTGCGGGTGAGCAGACGATTCTTGTTCCTTTTGCCGGCCCTGATAAGACCATGGCCAAGAAAGATCCTGATGGAACGCTTTTCCTGCACGCAACTACGAATAAATATGGTTATGACACTCCCGGCTGGACTGGCGTCAAGTGGGCGGTTACCAGCGCAATCTGGGTTCCCAGAAAGTGCTGGGTTATTGAGCAGATGCCAAGAGATCCTTATTATGCCTGGGGGTTGCACAGGAATTGGGTGGATAAGGAAACCAATGAGATCTGGATGAAGGAAATAGATACCAAAGCCGGGGAATTCCGCTCGTGGACATTTAATATGGGAGACTATAACGAAGCCCCGGATGGTGATAATAACGCAGGGGTAATGAATGACCAGACACAAATTGATGAAAAGGCCCGCCATGCCACAGTAACTGTTCACCCTAATGCGCCGGGCGATAAATTCGCGATGTATTTGCCTCTTTCCAGGATGCCGATGTCTTTTTATACGAAAAGTAATTTAATGGCCCTATCCAAATAAATGGCAGGTTAATGCCCTGATGCTTTTAGGATAGGATTAATATGGGGCGATTTTTTGCGGGGACTGATTTCATTGTTTCAAGGCTATAAAATATATGGAATTAGTCCCCAAACGATGAACAATAATTACAAAACATTTTTTCCCGTTAATGCGAGGCACTTAAAGGGCTTGGCTCTATTTGAGAACATTAAAGTTGAAGACACAATTTAAAATTGTGAGGAGTATGTGAGGAGTAATTGATGACAAGCGAACATAAAAAGACAATTTGGTTAAAGTTGGTCGAATTTCATGTAGGTCGTCCTATCCTGATGCTGACGCTGATTGTTTTAGGAACCCTGTTTTTCGGTTACAAGTGCTTCAGCCTAAGAGTCCACACTGATTTTTTTGATCTCTATCCTCCAAAACATGAGTATATCCAGCTTTATAAGCAATATCGCAGCATGTTCGGTACGGCGAATGTAATGACCTTGGCATTAGTGGTGAAAAACGGTGACATCTACAATGTTGAAACTATTAAAAAGGTGGACCGGATCACCAAACAAATCATGGCAGTCAAAGGGGTGGATAATCTGCAGATTATCTCACTGACTCATCCTAGGCTCAAGAACTACGGCGTAGGTGCCGGGGGAATCAATATCGAGCCCATAGTAAAAGGTGTGTTAGAGACTCCGGAGGAAATGAAAATTTTAAAGGAAAAGGTCTATAGCAACGAGGGGGTGCGTGGTATGTATGTCTCCCTCGATGATAAAGCAGCTTTGATATCCGCAGGGTTTTGGGAAGAGGGTCTGGATCTTGGTAATCTTTTCAAGGAAATAAAGAAGATCAAGTCGGAAGCAGACGATGATAACAACACCCTTTACATTACCGGTTACCCAATGCTTTATGCATGGATAGCTCACTATACCCCCCAGCTATACAATGTTTTCATAGTAACCGGGGTAGTTATGCTTATTTTGCTCTGGTGGTATTTTAGAAGTTTTATGGGGGTTTTTATTCCCATGATTTCAGCACTGGTTAGCGCTTTATGGGGCCTGGGGTTTGCCTCTGCCCTGAATATAAGTGTTGACCCTCTGGTATTGGTGGTGCCACTGCTTTTATCAGCCAGGGCCTTGAGCCATTCCGTCCAGTCCATGGAACGGTACCATGAGGAATATGCTGCCGTTGGGGAACAGAAGGAAGCTATTATCAACGCCTACGGCTATTTATACAAGCCCGGCATTTTGGGACTGATCACTGATGGCCTGGGGGTATTAACCATCGCCGTGGCCAGTATCCCGCTTATGCGTAATCTGGCCATCTACGGTAGTTTCTGGATCATCTCTATCTATGTCAGCTCAATTGTCATGCACCCCGTGCTGGTTTCGCTTTTACCTCCGCCGCGGGCAAAACATTTAAAGAAAGGTCAGCTGGCAGGTCTGAGTATAGATGAGGCCAGAGAAAAAATTAAAAGTATCACAACTCGTCCCGGTGATAAAATTTATGTGAAGTTGGGTGAATTGCTGATCGCTCTGTCCCAGGGAAGCAGAAAATGGATTGTCCTGGCACTGGTTATTTTAATTATCTTTGGAGGCGGTTATGTTACACAAAAGTATCTTAAGGTAGGTGATACTAGCGCCGGCAAGGCTATCTTGTATGATGATCATCCCTATAATATTGCAGGCGATCTTATAAATAAGGAATTTATCGGCTCCAGCCAGCTTATTGTTGTCGCCGAAGGCAAAAAGGAAGGAGCGATCGCAGATGAAGAAACAGTAAGACTCATCGATGATATGGGAAGATACGCCACCAATCACATACCCTCCGTTGGAGGTGCAGTTACCATCAGCGACATGATTAAAACTGTTTTCAGGATGTTTCACGAAGGAAATCCCAAGTGGGCTATGTTGCCTGAAAAATCGGGGGATGTGGAACAGGTATTGCGTTTGATAGCCGGGTCTACAAGCGGCAGCGAGATGGACCGTTACGTAGCCGAAGAAAATACCAATGCTACGGTAACACTTTACTTCCGTGATTATAACAATACGTCACTAAAAAATGCCCTTGCGTCTCTTAAAGAATATATCAGGAATAATCCGGCCAAGCAGGTGACCTTCCATCTGGCGGGCGGCATCCTGGGAATTCTTGCTGCCGTAAATGAGGAGGTGGAATGGTCCTACTGGATTAACATGGGCCTTATATTTGGCGCCACTTTCCTGTTCTGCACAATTGCTTACAGAACCTGGTGGGGGGCGGTAGTGCTTTTTATACCGCTTTTGGTTTCACAGGTGTTGAGCGATCTTTTGATGCTGACGATGGGAATTGATTTGAATATCAATTCGCTGCCGGTGGCATCGGTGGGTGTAGGCATAGGTGTAGACTACGGCATTTATATCTTAAGCCGGCTGGCGGAAGAATATCAGTTCAGCAACGGCGACTACAGGAAGGCCCGCTATATGGCTATTACAACAACGGGAAAAGCCATCATCTTTACTTCCACCACACTGGTTGTATCGGTCATATTTTTTGTTTTTGCCAGCTTCAAATTTCAGGCGGAAATGGCAATGTTGCTGGCCTTTCTTCTGGTTGCCAACATGGTGGGGGCTCTCACGGTTTTGCCTGCGTTGGTTTCCATCATAGGTCCGGAAAAGATTTTACATAAATACAGAGCTTAGAATAAAATAATCATGAAGAGGGTGGCGATGAAAAAGATGAAACAGAAAAGAATCCCTTTTGTTATATTAGTATTTTTATCAGTGTTGCTGGTTCTCACCGGCAGTTCGGTTTATGCTGCGGAAGAAAAGCAAGTCTATGGCGATCACCTTTATTCAGTATGTTTTATCGGTGACAAGGAAGGATGGGCCGCAGGCGCCAGGGGCTCTGTGTATCATACTACAGATGGAGGAATGAACTGGGAAAGGCAAACCATAGCAACGGAAATTCTTCTTTTGTCCATTTCTTTCTGCGATTCCAAAACAGGCTGGGTTGTAGGGAAATCCGGGACAATATTTCATACTGTTGATGGCGGCAAAACCTGGGAGGAGCAGAAGGCTCCCAAAAGAAAGCAACTGCTTGCGGTTAAGGCCGTAAGCCCTCAAAAGTGCTGGGCATCAGGGGATTGGGGAGCTGTTTTCTATACGGAAGACAGCGGCAAGACCTGGGAGGACAGGAGCTACCCGGAGGATGTTATCATATACGCTATCGATTTTAAGGGGGAAGAGGAAGGCTGGATGGCCGGGGAATTCGGGTCGATACTGCATACGGAAGACGGTGGTAAGAACTGGTCTCCCCAAAAGTCAGGCACGGAAACGACCCTTTTTGGGATATCCTTTTCTTCAAAGCAGCACGGGGTAGCCGTTGGTTTGAGCAGCATCATGCTGATAACAGATGACGGAGGTCATACCTGGCAGCCTATTAAAGCCAATACCGGCGAATCGACAGAGGGGCAGGCCCTTTATGATGTTAAATTGGGCGAGAATTACGGAATCGCTGCCGGAGATCGTGGTACGATTGTCACAACCAACGATAGCGGCAAGACCTGGAGCTCCATTCCCGTGCCATTGGAGGTAAAACTTAATTGGTTTTCCGGCACTGCTCTTCTTGGCGGCAACAGAGGTTTTATTGTGGGCACACGTTCTGCGGCTATTATAACAGAGGGCAACCAGATAAAAGTTATGGGTGCTATACCGGTTGTCGGATCTCAGGCAAAATAAGTCCCGGTATCGCTTTTGTAGAAAAAGTAAGTTTTTGTACTTTTATATGCCAGAAAATAGGAGGTACCCTTATGTTTAGTGGATATGTAGGCAAAATTCTCTTTGTCGATCTAACCGCAGGCACCATCACCGAAGAGATACTTGACGATCACCTTGCTATGTATTTCTTTGGGGGATATGGAATCGGTGCCAGGGTTTTATATGACAGGATGAAACCCCGTACCGATCCTTTGGGCCCGGATAACATTCTGGGATTCGTAACCGGTCCTGTGACCGGGACTGGGGCGGTCCTAGGAGGACGCTACACAGTTGTATGTAAATCGCCGGTTACCGGCGGCTTTAATGACGCCAACTCCGGCGGTTACTTTGGTCCGGAGTTAAAGAAGGCCGGTTATGATGCTGTGTTTATCTCAGGAATATCTCAAATACCGGTATACCTGTGGATTAAAGATGGACAGGCCAAACTCCGCGACGCAAGTCGCCTCTGGGGTCTCGATTCTAAAGATACCCAAAAGGCTCTTGAAAAGGAGACGGGCGAGAGCAAGCTGCGGGCAGCAGTTATCGGGCTTGCGGGTGAAAAGCTGTCGCTGATATCCTGTATTATAAACGACGGGCACAGAGCTGCGGCCCGTGGCGGTGCTGGTGCCGTGATGGGATCAAAGAATCTTAAAGCCATCGCCGTCCGTGGGACCGGTAAGATTCCGGTGTCTGATCGGGCAAAAGTAAATGAACTGAACAAGGCCTGCATGGCGATTATAAAAAATCCTCCTGATGATCCTATTGGCTGGTATGTGACCGGTTTCAAGACGCTGGGTACAGGAGCGACTACCACGGCTTCAGCCCTGTCCGGGGACTCGCCGGTGAAAAACTGGGCAGGTGTCGGTATTGTTGATTTCGGAGAGGAGAAGGCGCAGAAAATCGGTTCGCAGTCGTTTGACACCAAGTATAAGACTGCCAAATATGGCTGCGCAAATTGCCCGCTCAAGTGTGGGGCAGTATATCGTGTGGATTCGGGCAAGTGGCCTTTGGGAGAGACCGAACGGCCGGAATACGAAACAGCAGCCGCCTTTGGCACGCTTCTTTTGGTTGACGATGTGGAAGCAATCCTTAAGTGCAATGAAATTTGCAATCGGTACGGCCTGGATACTATATCGGCTGGTTCTACCATAGCCTGGGCAATGGAATGCTATGAGAATGGGGTGCTCACCAAAGAGGACCTGGACGGCATTGATTTAAGATGGGGAAACGCCGAGGCCGTGGTGGAAATCACACAAAAGATCGCCGATCAGGATGGATGCGGTAAAGTACTGGCCCGTGGGTCGGCAGGCGCTGCTAAAATCTGTGGCAAGGGGACCGAGTACCTTATAACTTTTTCAGGTATAGAGCCCGGCATGCACGATCCCAGACTACAGCCTGTTGTGGCCCGGACCTTCCAATACGATCCGACACCGGGTCGCCATTGTAAAGGTGGTGGCGGATTGTCAGGGATTCCGCCTTCCGATCCTTCTTTTGGTCAAGCTGACGTGGGAGGCACTTGTTATATGGAGGTACTCAATGCTTCAGGTTTCTGCATGTTCTTTATGTTTGCATCTCCATTCGGCTCTCTGCCGTCTTATATAGCGGCTATCACCGGAATGCCCTTTAGCGATCAGGACATGTACCAAACCGGTCTGCGCATTTTGACTATGAGGCATGCCTTTAACCTGCGTGAGGGTCTGGTACCTGCAGGCATTCAAATGCCTGCCCGAATTGTGGGAGAGCCGCCTTTGAAAGAAGGGCCCACCGCCGGTGTAGCAGTTGACCATAAGATGATGGGAGAAAAGTTCTTTGCGGCACTGGGTTGGAATCGTGAAACCGGAAAACCTGAGCAAAGCGCGCTGGAGGCTATGGAGGGTATGGATGACGTTGCGCGGGATCTATATGCATGACTATGCGTTAAACAACAATCAACCTAAATTCAAAGGATATTTAATATGAAAGAAAGCTACTGGGGCTATAAAGGAAAACAAGTGGTGATCGACGGCGCTGCCTCCGGAATGGGGTTGGCAGCTACCGAGATGTTGCTGGAGCTGGGGGCGGAGATCTATGCTCTTGATGTCAAAGAAGTACCGGTCAAAACGAAAAAGTACATTCCCGTGGATCTTGGAAAGAAAGCATCAATTGACGAGGCATTGCAACAGCTTCCCAGGAAAGTGGATAGCATCTTTTGCTGCGCCGGCTTGCCGGGTCCTCCATTTTCTGACCTGGATACTGTCATGGTAAACTTTGTAGGACACCGGCATCTCATAGAAAGCCTTCTGCCGAGGCTGGAGGCTGGAGGCGCGATTGCAATCATTTCGTCACTGGGTGGCGCAAATTGGCGGGCGAATCTGTCGAAATACCGTGAATTGTTGGCCACACCCGGCTTTGATGAAGCGCAGGCTTGGCTAAAAGCTGATCCTGCCAGACTCGCAGCAATTCCTGGTGGAGGATATACCGTATCGAAAGAGTGTATCAACGCCTATGTGAGGATGAAAGCGGGCGAATTGATAGAAAAAGGAATCCGTATCAACAGCCTGAGCCCTGCTTCAACAGCAACTCCATTACTATCGGCCTTTATTGCCGCTCACGGGGAAGAAATGATAAAGAGCTACGCGATCGGCCGGTATGCCACAGCAGAAGAGATGGGGCACCCCCTGGTTTTTCTGAATAGCAATATGGCAAGCTTTATCAATGGCATGGACTTGCAGATTGACAATGGGTTCATGGCAATTGCCGAAACGCAGATGCTTTCAGCGGTATAGCACTGCCCAAATAGCTGAAACATCTCCAAAGAAATATCGCTGAATATGTGGGGGTGTTCTATGATTATTACGGTCAAGTTATATTTGTCCGGAAAGACCATGGGCGGTAAAGAGGCGTATTCGGTTGAGTTACCCCAAGGCGCAACTGTGGACGATCTGGCACTATCTCTGAACGAGCAGATAGGCAATATTGCAATTGATGACGGAACGTGCTTCATGATCAAGCAAAGAGCTGTAGCAAAAGAGAAAGTTCTATGCGATGGAGATTGTGTCCTCATACTAAAGCCGTTGGCAGGCGGATAGTATTGCCATGGACGGGCAATTTAAAGACAAAGTAGCATTGGTGACAGGTGGAGGCGCAGGAATCGGTCGGGCTACAGCTTTGGAATTCGCCAAGGAAAGGGCGAATGTTGTAGTATCAGACATTATAGTCAAAGGAGGGGAAGAAACGGTTCGGATAATCAGAGAAGCTGGAGGAAAGTCGGTCTTTATCAAAGCAGATCTTTATCAGGAAAGTGAGACTGAGGCATTAATTCTAAAGGTGATTGAGAGGTACGGCCGGATTGACTTTGCATTTAATAATACCTGCATTGGGCAGCCTCTTACTTTGACGGCTGATTACGGCAAGGAAACCTGGGATAGTATTATCTGCACGAATAGTGTCTGGTTGTGTATGAAGTATGAGATTTTGCAAATGCTTAAGCAAGGGGTCGGAGCTATTGTCAATAAATTATCTGACGCTGAATTGGTTTTTGTGCCACCTATGTCCGCTTACTCAACAACTGAACATGGGATTCTTGGGCTGACAAAAACAGCAGCGTTGAAATATGCCATGACTGGTATCCGCGTAAATGCCATATATCCCGGCTCTATTCCTACAAAAAAGAATAAAGCATGCATATCAACACATCCTAAGCTTCAGATTAATTTGAAACGATTTAGAACGCCTGAGAAATATGCAGCAGCAGTCGTGTGGTTATGCTCAGATTCGGCTTCACATATTACAGGCATTGCAATGCCGATAGATATGGACAGGCAGCACGATTCTAAGTGGGATAGCAGCAAGAAATACTTTATGAAAAGGAGATAACACACAATGAAAGAGAGAAATGTTTCTTATACCGCATTTTTTCAAGAGTTGATCGCGTACTTTGCAGATGGGAGAACACTACAAGGACAGTTGGAGGATATTAAACAAACCGGGAATCATGCTCCTGCCTGGATGTTAAGAGCAGGACTGTTAAAAGCCATAGGTGTTCCCGAGCCTAAAAAAGATGCGAAAAACTTTTTGACATTCGGCTGTTATGTTCCTTTCTGGATACCATCTCAGGTACTCAACATGTTCAATATTCTGGATCTGCTTGGAATTGAATATAACTACTCATTAGAAAAAGAGTTATGCTGCGGTGCCCCGGTGCTTGAGGATAGTATTGAATTTGTAGATATTACAGAAGATGAACGTCAAAAAGTAAAAAAACAATGTAAAGGATTAATGCAAATTAATTGGGACTTGGGCAAGCAGTTAGGAGCAAAAGACATGGTCTACATGTGTCATGTATGCGCCGCTTTGGTGAGAAACACCTTTCCTGAAGATATCGGTTCCCATAGGTGGGTTTGGGACGTAATCATGGACAAGCTTGAAGAAAAAAAGCTTGAGATTGCTCCTACGGAAATGGGATATTATGAAGGCTGTCACAGGCAGTTCCCGTATAATACAAATCTCGATTGGCCAAGGTATCGCAAGGTATTAGGTAATATAAAAGGATTGGCACTCATAGATTTACCCAACAAATATTGCTGCAAACAACAGCCTGACCACATTTTGGAAGAAGCCGAAAAAAAGAAATTAAAGGCCATTTTAGTTCCCTGCGGTGATGGCGAATTCATATTGAGGCAGGCATCCCAGGGGAAAATCGAAATAGTTTCTATTTCAAAAATAGTGATGCAGGCTTTAGGAATGTAGCAAATATAAAGGAGGAGAAATCAAATGAGAAGGAAAGCAAGAATTTTGACCACCGCAATATAATAAGTATTTAAGGGGTAGCGCTGAAGGTTAGTGCTTATGCTTCATTACATGTCAATTCGTGCGAAATTTGAGCCTGACGAAGTAATCGGCCAAAAAGGGGGGTGGGTCTTCAAATGCCTCCGTTTTCTATTCAGTTGCATAAGATTTGTTTTTTCCCCTGTAAATTGATGGCCTATGGCGATTAGATTTTTTTTTGACAAAGTTCCATAATGTATCTAACTCAGTCATGGAAATATCAGGTTCATTGATCAGTAAGACATTTATTTTTTCTTTTTGTAAAGCGGCCAGTTCGAGCCAGCGACCGATCGTATGGAATTTAACTCCCATAAATTTTACTACGTACTGCAATGTCATTCCTTTGGCTAAAAGTTTAAGAGCTTTTAAAACCTTTTCTTCCGGAGAGCGGATATCATAAAAGATGGTCCCTGTTCTGCTGCAAAATGATTTGCCGCATTCCTTGCACAAGAATCTACGGCCCGGCGTTCCTTTTTGTGTCCGGTATGTCCCGTTTGAAACTATATTTCCTTGTTTAGTTTTACCATAAAAAGTGCATTCGGGGTTTTTGCAGGTTTCTGTTTTTAAATTAAAGTTTCCCGCTTTTTCAGAATGTTTATCATTCTTTTTTTTATCAACTATTAAAGGCAAAGCATCAACTATTAAAGGCAAACAGTTTTCTGCTTTTCGGGTGATTTCGCTTGATTGGTAGATTTTCTCCGAGTTTTGAAAAGAATTGGCCGGCGATTGTTTCTGTTTGATTCCGTTAATCAGTTTATTTGTCGATGCTTTCTTTTTGGTTGGATGCAACATCCATCCAAAAGGCCCGTCAGGTCTCAGTTGAAAATCCAATGTTGTCTCATAGATTACCGGGCAAACTTCATCATCGTTTGGATTAGGATAATTACGCACATAATTCATTTGCATATTGTTTTGTATGATCGATGTTTCTTTTGTGACTGTATGAGTGGCAAGAAAGTATTTTTCTTTTTGTTTTATTTTGGAAAGGAATCCTACACCATCTAAAATCATTTTGTATAATGTGTTTACATTAGCAGAAAAGGTAGAATAATTAAAAAAAACCCCTTCACCCAGCTTTATGATGTCACTAATCATTTCACTTGTTATATAGTTCTCGATGGTCTTTTGTTTTATAAGTTCCCGATATACATCCATTTTTAAAGGCCAGCAGATTCGATGACCTACATAATGGCCAAAATAATCAACGATAATGACATTTATGTCAGGAAATTGCCTTGCTGCTGCCAGAATTACATCTTTTTGCAATGTTTTTTCCGTACCGTAAAGATCCCGGTGACATGAAAGAATCATATCAAGGTGTTTTTCTTTTTTAATTGGGATTATATTAAGGAAAGAATGATCTTCCGGCTTTTCATTTGGCCTGAATAATTTCTGAGAGGTAAACTGTTCTGTTTCGATCAAAGAATATGTAAAACGACGTTTCCGTATGAAATACCAGACAGGCAGATCCGAATTAAGAGACACCAAAGCCTGCATCGGGATTCCTGTAAACTCGGAAATATCGTGGAGATTCTCCATTCTGGCATGGCTACGTTTGGCTTCCCAATTCTGTAATTGCCGAACACTGATTTTAATTGATTCTGCGAATACTTCCTGGCTCATCCCCCGCCATAACCGGTATTCTTGGATTATAGATCCAAGGGATTTGAAAAGTTTGACATCTTCAGGCGAAACGTTATTTCGTGGTTTTACAATTCTATGTGACATAATCTTTATACCAAAATATAAAATGCAATTGATGTTAAGAAGCTCACATACATGACATGAATCTAATAAATAATTATTCGAAATATATTTTATTTATCAAGTAATACTAAAATTATACTAAAAAAATCCCTGTGTCAACTTGGGAAACACAAACTCAGAAAATCTCGCTGAATGTAATTATTCAATCAGAAAAAGTATAAAAGTGAATTAAATATAAAGGACCTATAATTATGGCTGAAGAGATATTTAAATACCTGTTCACCCCAATTTCTTTAGGGCCTGTAGTTATTCCTAACCGGATCGTCAGCACTCCTGTGAGCACTAATTTCGCAACTACGGAAGGATTGCCCAGCGAAAGGCATATCTATTTTCATGCTGAAAAGGCCAAAGGCGGGGTGGGGTTGATAGAGATAGAAGCGCCTTTAGTGATGCCTGAGCCTTACCTTCATGGGTTTCGACCAATTTTGGGTTACGATAAGCAGTGCATTCCCGGTCTTGCCAGGATTGCCGATGCTATACATGTGCATGGGTCTAAGGTTTTTTGTGAGCTAGTCAATATTGGAGTATGGGGAAGCGGTAAAGGTCCATCAGCCGTTCCCGGCTTGGGAAACAATATCACAGCCGCGGAACTCACAATAGAAGAAATTACAGGATGGGTTGAATGCTATGGTAATTGTGTCCGCAATATCAATCAGACAGGCATTGATGGGGTCGAGATTCATGCCTGTCATGGTTTGGCCGCAAATCAGTTTCTTTCGCCCCTTTGGAATCATCGTACCGATAGATATGGCGGTTCACTTGAAAATCGCTTTTTGTTTTTAAGGGAATTAATCGAGTGCGTACGAGCAGAAATGAACAATGGCATGGCCCTTGGTGTGCGTTTGAATGCCGATGAAATGTTTCCCGGAGGGAACACCATAGAGGATATGAAGCGCATAGCCCAAATGATAGAGGAAACCAGACAAGTAGATTATTTGAGCATAGATATAGGCATCGAACCGCATCAGCTTCATATAGCAGTTGCGCCCTTGTACGCTCCCGTGGGCTATATGCTATATGGAGCTACAGCCATCAAAGAAGCATTAAACGATCTTCCGGTTATTGCCGTTGGCCGGATCACTGATCCCCTCTATGCCGAGAAGGTGCTTGCCAATGGACAAGCTGATCTGGTGGGAATGACACGGGCAACCATTGCCGATCCGGAGCTTCCCAACAAGGCTCGGGAAGGACGCTTTGAAGATATTCGGCCATGCTTGGGAGACAATGAGAATTGTGTAGGCAGGCTCTTTGTCGGAGCCCCCCTTCAGTGTACTGTCAATCCAACCCTTGGGGAGGAGATGGCGCTAGGTGTAGGAACCCTTAAAGCGGCAAAGATGCAAAAAAGAGTTCTTATCGTAGGGGGCGGCGTTGCCGGAATGGAGGCGGCTCGGGTGGCTGCTATGCAGGGCCATGCGGTGTCAGTGTATGAGAAGGAAAACACCTTAGGAGGGCAGGTGAATCTTGCTGCCAAGCTTCCGGGCCGGAATGAAATAGAAGGAATTGGACGATGGCTCCGTGGGCAGGTATCCAAATTAGGGGTAGACATAAAACTTGGCCACGAAATAACCGCTGACGAAATTCTGGCAGCAAAACCCGATGCCGTGGTTCTTGCTACCGGCGCCTCTTATTACAGAAATGGTTTCAGCCCCGGTACGTTTGCTCCTATTGCCGGTTGGGAACAGGAAAATGTAACAACACCGGAAGAGATCTTGAGTGGGAGGAAGGAAGCCGGGAGTAAAATAGTAATCCAGGACGAGACACGCTATATTGTTGGGCCGGGTCTGGCCGAATGGCTGGCCGACCAAGGCAAGCAGGTCGAAATTCTGACCTCATTCTTTTACGTGGGTGCGGATCTGCTTATTACCAATCATCTTCCATGGGTCTATTCCCGTATCTTGCCTAAAGTTACCTTGACTCCCCAAACCCTCATCCGGGAGATTTCCGGAAATAGCCTGAAGGTCATCAATGTCTTTACACATCAGGAAAGGGTAATAGAGGGTATTGACACCGTGGTGTTGATAACCGGCAAAGAGCGAAACGATTCGTTGTACAAGGCATTACGGGGAAAAGTCAGTGAGCTTTACATTGTGGGTGACAGTGCTTTCCCGCATGGATCCCTTTCCGGTATAGGGGATGCCATAAGAGACGGGCATCGGGTGGGCAGGCTGTTATGAAAGTGAAGCTCCACATAAATCCGGTGGTTCCGATCATATGGAATCGGGCATACAATAAATTTTACTATAAATTCAAATAGAACAGTCTTTGCGTATAGCATTATAAACTGAATCGATACATAGATAACGGTATATCTGATTAATTTATTTCCTTCTCGAGTTGCCCCTGCATATAGCACTTAATGCTGAGACAAGTGTGTGATCACAGATTTTTAAAGAACTCATAATTTAAAGCCTTTTAAGAGCAAAGAATACGTTCACCTTAGCTATGCTGCATAGAGGGGGGTTAATATATGTTGTTAGCTTATTATTTGGAACACATCATACAACAAGAAAGGGGGGCAATTTAGAATACTGAAAAAAGCATAGGGAGTAAATGGGATAAATATTTGTAAGCTTGTTATTTTAGAACAGTACTTACAGAAAAGGAGAGCAATTAAATGCATAGGAAAAGAAGATATTTTTATTTTATTGCAATAGCGTCAATTCTACTGATGTTTTCAGCAGAGGTAATGGCGGAAACTACCTTTCATGGTTATTTCGAATCTAACTTTGTTCTGCGTGATACAACAGGAATCCAAAACGGTTTTTTCGAAGAAGCAGAAGGGGTTCAGCAGAGAAATACCTTGAAATTCGATGTTGACGTTTATCCTGATAGTATGGAGATTGGACCTTTCTCAGTCTCTAAAGTTCATTTGACCTTTCGCGGGGCTTATGACTCTATATTTGATTTGCGGGCTAATGAATATGATGACAACATCCGTGACAATATGGGGCTGTCGCGCTTTGACTACGGCAAGAGGGATATCAAATTTGAGTCTGATTTACGCGAGGCTTTTGTTGACTTTGTATATAGCGGGTCTTTGGGCAGTGCTTTTTTCAGGCCGGGGAGGCAGCTAGTATCCTGGGGCGAGGCCTCGGGCAATACCACTATTCTGGATGTAATCAACCCCAAGGATCAATCCTATCAGATGTTTTTTCAGAATCCTGATGATGTAAAAATACCTATCTATATGGCGCGTTTAAACTACGGCCTTCCGGAAATGAAGGGTTTGAATATTAATTTTGATTTTCTCTGGATTCCCGATATCCGCCCGTCACAATTCGGGCCTCTTGACAGTGTTGCCGGTCAACCGTCTGTAGGCATAAACGCACCTTATGTTAAAATATTACCTTTTACCGCCTTTAGAGGAAGGAATGTCAAACAACATGTACCTACGAATGAAAGTGAGTACGGTGCAAAAGTAACTGCGGACATAGGGGCCAGATTAAGTGTTTCAGCTGCGTACTTCCGGGACATAAATAATGATTCCGGCTTCGTGTATAATCCTGCAGACACAACAATGTATGGTACCCACAATGTACAGCATGTTTACGGCATGTATTTCAGTTATAATCTTACAGAACTGGACCTTGTTATCAGAGGTGAGATTGGCCATCATACAGGTGATGTAATTAGTAAGCGCAACGGCATGGAAGCAAGCCGAGAAATAGCCGGAGGTTTCGATACCTTTGCTATCAAGCCCACTACCCGGTATACATTGATGCTTGACAAGAAGTATAAGATACCATTTATCACCGATCATGAGAGAACAAGTTTCGGATTCGAGTGGATACACGAAAAGATCAATGAATGGGATAAGGCTGTTTTAGATAGATCTGGTGTTTTAAAAACGGGTAGTAGTATGAAGGATCTTGATATCTTCGCCTTTAGCATGATGTGGAGCTGGTACGAAGGCAGGGTTGGTCCTCTGATTGCTGTATCATGCAACCCCGGTCGGCCGGGAGCAGGAGGAGCATCCTGGATGATTCACCCTGTTGTAAACTGGCAGATAAGCAACAATCTTTATGCCAACTTTGGTCTTCACGCCTTTTTGGGAGACAAAACGGCCAAGACCGGTTATTCCGGATTGGTTCCTACAAGCGAGTTTACCGTAAAACTTGGATACAACTGGTAATGATGAAAGAAAGTAAAACCATACAGCAAGTTCTTCTATAATAGGGAAAGCTATAAAGGAGGAAAAAGTGAGTAAAAAAACAATAAGTTGCATAAAGTATTTCATATTGCCGTTGTTTCTGGCATTGATAATGTTTTTAGGTGGCGTTTCTATGTCTGCTGCCGAAGAACTCGCTAAGGTAATCGACAAGAGCAACTGCGCCCAATATAAAGAC
>JAHITX010000022.1 GCA_018817425.1 Pseudomonadota bacterium | reverse complement strand
TGTGGTATCAAAGTGAACCCGCTGTGGATCGATATCGAATATGTTGATGGCATTTTGCGCGATCTTTGAAAAGATCTTCTGCGTGCCGGTATCGAAAACTTTATCAAGAACACGAGCGACATTAAAGTCACTGAAAAGTCCCGGTTCGATATGATTACCAAGCAATAACTCGGTGTCTTTTTCCTGGAAGAACTCCTCAATAGCTGCAATCTGACAGCGATTCACGGATAGTTTTCCAGTTCTCACGGGCAAAGCCGGGAAAATCCTCTATCGATATTTTATCGATACCGGGAGCTCCTTTATTGGCCTTGACCCGTTTCAATGCCTGTTGCATGTTTTCTTAATATCCGTTCCAGCAGGTGTGTAGGATGGTTGAAGCTATAGGAGTGCCAGTGATAAGAATGCTTTGCTACAGGGTTATAAGCATCTGGGCTATCGTCATTTTTATTCTTTCGGAGATATCCAATGCTTTTTTCATATCTTTTTCAAGAGCTGCCATTTCGGCATAAAAAGGTGTTCTGTCAAACTTCATATACTCTTTGGAGTCGCATTGTACTTTAAATTCATCGCATCCTGGACTTAACTTATTTTCTCTTCCTGGTAACAAAAGTTCATGAGGAAGACCATGCAATCTGCATATCATGGGACGGTATGCATATAACACGCACATTCCATCATGATTTAAAGGGCATAGAAGATAAACCGGCAAACCCGAGTTATCCAGCTCGATTGTCTGTTTGCATATTAAATCGGCTTTTACTTTTAAATCATTTCTGTTTACAAGATCAAGTGTTTCAAAACCTTTTTTTATAAAGAGATATTCTGCAAAAGTATGATGGTAAAATCGTGTGAAACAACAATTGTCTACACATCCCGTACAATAAAATCCGTAATAACTGCAAAGTTTATTATACTTATCATCCATTTTATTATAAATTAATTCAAGTCTGTTCAAAAGATTTGAATATTTTTCTTCCTGGGATATTATTTTTTCGACTAACGGATTCATTTTAATATATGCTCATCAAACAAGGGGTGCTGGTAAAAAGATTTTAGAGTAAAGCTCAATAGCATAACGATCTGTAATGCTGGCTATAAAATCACATACAATTCTCTCATAGGTATCTTCGCCAAGGCTCTTTTTCTTATATATATCTATCATTTCCATGTTTGCCAGTTCTTTGCGAAACAATATTTTATCGTTTATAAAATACGTATATAATTCAGAAAGTATTTTTTTTGCTTTAATAAATTCACCATGCACGTTTGGTGAACGGTAAACATTTTCATAAAGAAATTCTCTTAAGATTCCCATGGCACTGTATTTCTCATCGCTCATTTTAAGAATAAATTTTCCATTGGATTCATAGCTTGAAAAAATAAGATCTCTAATCATAGTTGTTGCACGCTTCGAATGCGTATTGCCCAAAACATCAGAGCACTTTTTAGGAATTTGATCTCTTTTTATTACACCGCTTCTGATCGCATCATCAAGGTCATGGTTTAAATAAGCCATTATATCGGCAATTCTGACAACTTGACCTTCAACAGTGCAAGCAAGTTCGTCAGGGTTATCAAGAGGAAGAATTTTACCATAGCCTTTGGAATGCTTCAAAATACCATCTCTTACTTCATAACTTAAATTAAGTCCGTTACCTTTGTTTTCAAGATGATCTATAACTCTTAAACTTTGTTCATTGTGAGAAAAATCTGACGAATATATTTCTTTTAAAGCTGTTTCTCCGCCATGACCGAAGGGCGTATGACCTAAATCATGCCCAAGAGCGACAGCTTCGGTTAAATCCTCGTTTAGCCTCAAAGCTCGCGCTATAGTTCTTGCTATTTCAGCAACTTCTAAAGTATGTGTAAGGCGTGTTCTGTAATGATCTCCAAGAGGAGATAAAAAAACCTGGGTTTTATGTTTTAATCTCCTGAATGCATTAGAATATACAATTCGATCTCTGTCCCTCTGGAAAGCAGTTCTTATGGGGCATGGTTTTTCCTGTCTGATACGCCCTTTGGATTTTGAACTGAGGCAACTAAAAGGAGACATGAATCCTTCTTCACGCTTTTCAAAATTTTCACGAATTGACATAACTCATTACCTGTTATAAAGATTCTTTATTAAATATAGCTGTCAGATTTATCCACATGTGTACTGAATTGTAAAGAACTATTTGAAAGATGGTGGTTGAAAAATAATATGGAAGGTCATCATTTAATATTAGGCAAAACAACCGATTTAATTACCGGTGAAACAATAGAAGACACACATGACGAACGCTACAGACAAAAAATCGCCCGATTCCTTGTAAATGAAAAATCATATGCAAAAAAAGATATCAAACCGCGATATGATCTTTTAGCCCAAGCCGGAGATAAGATGGCAATAATCAAAGTGGATTTTCTTGTATCATTAGAAAACCGGATATGCATGATAATTAAATACGGCCCTGGTTCTATAACAACCCGCCAACGCCCAGCAATAGCTGCATCCAGGCTTATTGCCCAATATCAGATTCCGGTAGTAGTAGTTACAAACGGAGAGGATGCCGATATTCTTGAAGGATTAACTGCAAAAATTATTTCAAACGGGTTTGATGCAATTCCTACAAAACCTGAACTTATAAAACTTTCGGAAAAATTTACATTTCCCGGCATTCCCACAGCCAGAATCGAAGCTGAATCGAGAATTTTATATGCTTATGATGTTGATGGAAGTTGCCCCTGTGATAATAGTATTTGCAGAATAGAGTCTTGATCAATGAATATAATTAATCATGAATATTTTATGAAAGAAGCGCTCAATCTTGCTAAAACAGCTCTTGAAGAAGGGGAGTTTCCCGTAGGTTGCGTTATAGTATATAAAGACAGAATTATAGCAACAGGCAAAAGAGAAGGAACTGCCAAAAGCATTTCAAACGAGGTTGATCATGCCGAGATGATAGCTTTAAGAAACCTCGAAGAAATGGAAAGCTTTAATGAAATCTATAAGCAAGAAACAACAATTTATTGCACCATGGAACCATGTCTTATGTGTTTTGGCGCTATTATGCTTTCCGGTATAGGCAAGATTGTATATGCATATGAAGATGTTATGGGTGGAGGTACAGGTTGTGACATAAAAAACCTTGCGCCGTTATACAAAAACAGACGTATAATAATTAGTTCAGGAATATTGCGCCAGGAAAGCCTCGATATTTTCAAAAATTTTTTTTACAATCCTTCCAACATGTACTGGAAAGGCAGCCTTCTGGCAAGTTATACTCTTTCGCAGTAGTCATATTAATAAAGCTTTTTCAGTTTATCCTTTAATCTTGTCTCTTATATATAGCTTAACTATATTCTTATAACGATATAGAATCGATATATGTAAATAATAATATTCAATTTATATAGGGCTTGACAAATAAATTCTATAGCAATATATTCCAATATAAGAATATATAAAGGAAGTCATATGAATGAATTTATCAAGGCGACAAAGGCTCTTTCTGACCCGACAAGAGTCAAGATCGTAAAAATGCTTCAGCATAAGAAAATGTGTGTATGTGAATTGCGGGAGATACTGCAGATTAACCAGCCAAGTGTTTCAAAGCATCTTAAAATTCTTGAAAATGCCGGACTTGTAATTTCAAGAAAAGATGGTTTGTGGGTCAATTATCAGCTTACAGATGGTGCTGACAGTCCTTACGTATCTAATATGTTAGGAAATCTTAAACACTGGTTAAATCACGATCCTGAAATTTTAAAGCTGGTGGAAAAACTGCCATTTATTAAACGCGAAAATATTTGCATGAAGTAAAATATTTCTCTTTAGACAAACGAGCCAGTTTCAAAACGGCCCATTTTTGCCGATCTCTGCGTTGGGCTCAAACTGATAACAATATAAGATAAGACCCGCTCCACAAATACGGAGGTAATTCTATGAAAGAACGGACTAAACTACTGATTATTATTTCCATATTTATTGGATGTTATTATATTCCCTGGAACCATCCTATTGTCAGACAATCAGGCCTGGAGGCTTTTATGATGCTTCGGGAATATGCAAGGGAGCATGTCCTGACCTGCCTGATACCGGCCTTTTTTATAGCTGGAGCGATTTCGGTGTTTGTGTCTCAGGCCTCCGTGCTTAAGTACTTTGGGGCAAATGCAAAAAAACTTCTGTCTTATTCAGTAGCTTCTGTTTCCGGGACCATCCTTGCGGTTTGTTCCTGTACGGTGTTACCTTTGTTTGCCGGTATTTACACCCGTGGAGCCGGTATCGGGCCGGCTACCGCCTTTCTTTATTCCGGGCCAGCCATCAATGTTCTGGCAATTACCCTGACAGCAAAAATACTAGGCTGGCAATTGGGTTTGGCACGAGCCATCGGCGCGGTGGTCTTTGCCGTGGTCACCGGATTATTGATGTCTTTAATTTTTCGAAAGGATGATGAAGCCCGAACCGCCGGACAAATTTATGTTCCCGATTCGGATGCCAAAGAGCGAACCCTTTTACAAGACACCTTATATATTCTGACGATGGTTCTGATACTAGTATTTGCCGCATTTGCAAAACCGGCCGAAGGCTCAGCCGGGCTTTGGCCTGCAATCTTTGCTGCCAAGTGGTATATCACCTTTACCCTGCTGATTGTGCTGGGGTTCATGCTCAAGGCATGGTTTACAAAAGATGAATGTAAAAGCTGGGTTGAATCCACATGGGATTTTATGAAGCAGATTCTGCCTCTTTTGGCTGGTGGTGTTTTGGTGGCCGGTTTTCTGCTGGGACGGCCCGGCCATCCGGCCCTGATTCCCGATCAGTGGGTCCAGTCGCTTTTGGGAGGCAATTCAATTTGGGCCAACCTTATTGCTTCTCTGGCCGGAGCATTAATGTATTTTGCAACATTGACGGAGGTTCCTATTCTGCAAGGCTTAATAGGGGCCGGAATGGGCAAGGGGCCTGCACTGGCTCTGCTTCTGGCCGGACCGGCGCTGTCGCTTCCCAACATGCTGGTAATCGGCAGCGTTATGGGGGTAAAGAAAACAGCAACTTTTTGTACTATCATCGTAATCATGTCCACTATTGCCGGAATGATATACGGTGCCTTTTAAATAAAAAAAATAATGGCCGGGATCGAAGATGTTATGAATCAAATATAACTATAACCGGAAGGAATCAAAATGGAAATTAAAGTACTAGGACCAGGATGTTCAAAGTGTAAAAAAACAGAAGAAATTGTCAGGCAGGTAGTCGCAGAAGAAGGCATAACCGCTAATATAGAAAAAGTAACCGATATTATGCAAATTGCCGGCTACGGTGTTTTAGGTACTCCGGCTATTATAATAAACGGTGAAGTCAAAAGTGTCGGAAAGATACCAAAGAAAGAAGAGATCAAAACCTGGATTGGAAAATAATGTCTTAAGAAAGGAGTAGATTCATGGAATTAAACAAAAAATCGGGGAGCCTGATTTTCTGTTTGGCAGTAATTCTGGTATTCGTTGTTGTTCAAACTGCTTGCAGTGCTGAGGATAAAACTACCAAAGGTATAGCAGAATCCGGTTCAACAGAGCAAAATATTACTGATGGGAAAGTGAATCAAGCTAATAGTCACAAGATAATTGTGTATTATTTCCACGGAAAAAATCGTTGTTACACCTGCAAGCGCATCGAGAAACTGACAAGAGAAACCGTAGATAATTATTTTGGAAATGAAATAAGCGCCGGATTGGTTAAGATGGAAGTGGTCAATGTGGATGAACCGAAAAACAAACATTTTGCCAAGGAGTACCAGTTGTTCACAAAATCCGTTATTGTCTCTGATATTGTAAATGGAAAAGAACAGCAGTGGAAAAATCTACAGAAAGTTTGGGAGCTTGTTCATAATGAGGAGGCTTTTAAAGAATATATACGCAATGAAATTAAACTCTACCTGTCATAAGGGCAAGAGATTGTGACACCCTTTATGATAGCCATAGTTATGGCTTTATGGTTAGGTATCCTGACCTCCATAAGCCCCTGCCCGCTTGCAACCAACATTGCCGCTGTTTCCTATATTGGAGGCCAGATATCAACTAAAAAAGGTGTTTTTGTAGCCGGGGTTCTGTATATGTTTGGTAGAATGCTCACGTATACGGTTCTTGGGGCTCTGTTGGTGTCGAGCGCAAATTTAGTTCCGGTTGTTGCAAATTTTCTTCAAAATTATATGAATATTATAATGGGGCCTTTTTTAGTTTTAACAGGACTCCTTTTGCTCAACATCATTAAGTTTAATATAAGTGACGGTGCAGGGTATATTGCTAATAAGCTACAGGGCAAAATTAAGCGTTTAGGAGTTCTTGGCGCAGGATTATTGGGTATCGTTTTTGCACTTTCGTTCTGTCCCGTATCAGCAGCATTATTTTTTGGCAGCCTGTTTTCTGTTGCGGTAAAACATGAGTCCAGCATTATGCTGCCAGCCATTTACGGTATTGGAACCGCCCTTCCTGTATTGGGCATTGCTGTTTTGATGGGGATTTCAACTCAACTGGTATCAAGGGCGTACAACAAGTTGTCCGTATTTGAAATCTGGGCCAGGAAAATTACTGCCGTGGTTTTTATACTTGCCGGCATATATTATTGTTTCACATACATCTTCTAATAAAACGGGTGATACCGTCAAAGCTTGGAAAGAACTATAGATAAGAGGTAAGGGAAACAGAAATTTATGAGCTGTTTCTTTCTGCTGATTTTGAAGAGAGTTTTAAATACTATAAGAAAATAAGGAGTAATTAAAATGAGAATGCTTGCAGAATTTTTTCCTGAATTTACTGAACTGCTGGACAAAATGGATGAGTTGTATGCCAGTAAGCGGACAATAGATGAGAAGACCTATCAGTTTATCTGCTTTGCCGTTTCCATCAAGGGTCGTTCCAAGCCCTGCGTGCTCAAGCACTTCAAAGGAGCTTTGGAAGCTGGAGCAACGGTTAAGGAGCTGTCATATATATTTGCTCTCGTCATGCGGGAGGCAGCCGGTGCTGATGACTGCTGGACACATGACGTCATCGGCGAATGGAGAGAAATAATCGCCGGTAATGTTGATTGCGGGTGTCAGAAATAGATTTTGTGTTTCAGGTGTCATAGTGTAAGGGCACGGCATAACATATCCTTACAATCCTGCGTCTTGAATGAGGAAAGAATCATTACAGGAGGTCAGACATGAAAAAAATTCAAATTCTGGGTACTGGTTGCCCAAAATGTGAAAAACTCACTAAAAATGTTCAGCAAGCGGTAAAAGAAATCGGCACCGACTGCTTGGTGGAGAAAATAACCGACATCATGGAGATCACCAACTTCGGGGTGATGGTAACACCTGCCCTGGCTATTGACGGCGATGTGAAATCAGTTGGAAAGGTTCTAAGCCCTGAAGAGATAGTAAAGCTTATTGCAAGATAGGAGGTTCCCAATTACTCGTATAATCGGGCTCAAAACAAAAGGCCGGGCATGGTATGAGGAAGAATTCCAAAAATCAGCCCCATTACATTAATCGCATTGTTGTTTACTATAAGAAGACAAAAAGAGGATGAGGCAGACAGAGTTCTTGAATGGCTCAAGCGGGAGATTAATGATACATGGGAAAAGCGGATGGAAATCACGCCATGCTATGAAAGTACTCCCAAGCCAAAGATTATAGAAATTGTGAAACTTCTGCCGAAAACAAATTGCCGTGACTGCGGTCAATCTACCTGCATGGTTTTTTCAGCACTTCTGGCCGAAGGCGCTAAGGGAGTAGAGGATTGTCCGCAACTTGATGAGGAAAATAAGATAAAACTTGAGGAGTATCTGAACAAGTTTAAACTATAAAAAGGTCAATGCTGATGGAACACGGTCATAAACTTGCGGATACAACGGATAAACGGCTTTTAATTACCATACTGAGCCGTTCCGTAAAACGACTGTCGAATCCTTCTCCTGTCGGAGCCGGGTTTGTGGCTGTTCTTGCACTTGTGGGCATAGCGGGAAACGGATTCTCCGCTTGGCTCCTGCATAAGGATTCAAAGCACAACCTGAATATACGCGGCGCGTTTTTCCATATGATGGGAGACCTTCTCACATCTGTAGCAGTTTTGGCCGGAGCCATTATTTTGCATTTCACACCATGGTTATGGATCGATTCGATACTCAGCCTTATGATAGTGGTATATATTTTAGTGAATTGCTTTTCTCTTTTGAAGGAATCAGTTCACGTTTTAATGGATGGAACACCCATTGGATTGGATCTGATGGATGTCAAAAGAACTCTTGAAGAGCTTCCCGGTGTTGCGGCATTCATTACCTGCATACATGGCTTGTCGGTGGTGATTGGTGGCCCTTACCTGCCATGTTGTAGTTTCTGATCAACTCGTAAATGCCACAAATCAATTGTCCGGAATAATCCGGGATACACTCCTGAAACGTTTCGGAGTTAATCATCCGGTTTTTCAATTTGAATTCGGCGAGTGTGGAGATGGCGCGTTGCTGTGCCAATTGGCCTGCAACACGAATAAGGGTTCATAAAGATGGTCGGCCCATACAATTCCTGATCTTGGCCGGGCAGGTGAAGCACCAGACAAACATTTCACCTATTGAACAATTTAGGATGTGGTTGGTCTGAGCTAAGGTGCAAAATTGTATTAATGATACTTAATAATATTATATGATGAGGTATAGTTATGACATCTTCCGATAAAATAATTAACTGGAAGAAGTATTTTGTTTTATGTTCTGTTATTCTTTCAGGAATTACTTTACTGGCGGTTTATACGCGTGTGTGGGTTTTAACCGCCATACCAATCGGTTTTCTTTTCGGTTTTTTCCTCAAAAAGGGTGAACTTTGCGGATCAAGCGCTTTTAGTGAAGTAATTATGATGAAAGACCGTTCAAAAGTTTTTGGGCTCTGGATCGCTATTGTTGTCAGCATGGTGGGTTTTGCAGTGCTCGACATTACAGGTTTTATTATATTAAATCCTAAACCATTCCTATGGCTCAATTATGTTGTGGGAGGTCTCTTGTTCGGTACAGGTATTGTCATGGCGGGCGGATGCGTCAGCGGATGCCTTTATAAGTCTGCATCCGGAAATATTAATTCCATGGCCGGACTACTTGGCATACCATTAGGAATAGCTTTAGTGGAGCATGGACCGTTTAAAGGATTCCAGGATTACATGAAGGGTTTTGTTCTGAAATCCGAAACCGGCGGGCCGATTACACTTTCATCCCTGACAGGCTTGCCGTTCTGGGCACTTGCATGTATCTTTGGATTGTTGACCTTAGTTTTTTTGGTGTTTAAACGGAAACAGAGTGAAAAAACATACGAGGTTACATCAATCGACGGGGGCCGGTTTAGAAAAGTTATTACACGCCCCTGGAAACCATGGCAATCGGGGCTGGCAATCGGCATTCTCGCAATTTTTGCATATATGTCATCTGCGGCTGTAGGAAGAAACTATCCTTTGGGGGTAACTCATGGCGTGCTGCATCTTCAACTGCTTTTAACGGATAGGCCACTTAAATTTATCTGGAGCAAAAAACCGGCAGCACCAAGCATTTCAGTCGAAAAGGAGCAGAATATCGACAAGGTCTTATCAGATATAAAACCACTTCCCAAGCCTGCTCCTGGCAAAAAGGTGAATGTATGGCTGATGCTGCTTGTAAGCGGCCTGTTGGTTGGAGCTTGGGTATCTGCAAAACTTTCCGGAAAGATAAATTTTCTTCCGAGACCTCCGGGACAGACTGTTACGGCATTTTTCGGCGGCATTCTTTTAGGAACCGGCGCCGCTTTTGCTACTGGATGTGTTATTGGAAATATATTATCCGGCTGGGCACTAATGAGCGTCGGAATGTTTGTTTTCGGAGCTGTGACTATTCTAACTAACTGGGCTGCTACTTACATATATTTAATGGGTGGAACAATATCAGATTTCTTTGAATCATAATTAGAATTTTTATACCATATTGATATACATTTATTTTTCATAAAACCTGAGAGGAACGAAGAACCTGAACAAATAAATTAAGACCAAATCTATCAATTTAAAAACTATGAAGAGGAAAATCATGCCAAAAGAAGTCTGGATTATCGGTGTTGATCCTCCCTGTCCCCGTTGTGACCTGACACGGCAGCGTGTGGAGAGGATTGCAAATGAAACAGGTCCGCCTTTGGATATCATCCATATGATTTACAACGATTTTAGAGCACAAGCGTTTGCAAAGTCAGTTGGAAAGGAGACCGGTACGGCAAAGCATGTAGCAGAAAAGGCCGGAATCAATGAGGACTGGGAATACGTTCACGCGGTTGTAGCAAACTCGCCAAATCAACCTGAGGACTTTGAGGAAATTGACGGGATAGCCAGACAATGGTCTCCTGAGATGGATAAAGCAATTCGCCCCTGCCAGGAAAAGGCAGATTCCGTAGGTATATTAATGACCCCGATTCTGGTTGTAGATGGGCAGGTAAAGCATCATGGGAGTGTGCCATCCCTTGAACAGCTAAGTTTGTGGCTGACCTAACCCTACAACGATATTTAAGTAATGTTTAGCAACAGCATCTTCTTTTTTCTATGTAACAGATAAGCACGGTAGTTTTTCTCTTGAATCCAAGCCACTAAAGAAATTAACTCATCACAATCAAAATAACGCATCGGTAATATTGCCCTTATCAGAATTCTAAGCTGCGACAGAGTAATTGCCGGTGCTTTTTTCCCCAATCTGAGCTTGATATGCCAGAGGAAGAAATGGGCTAACATGGAAGTCGTCATATGATGAACCCACCCCGGAAATTTCCGGACCTCATAGTGGTCCATTCCGATTTCTGTTTTTGCTTCCTCAAAACACTGTTCGATGGCCCATCGAATGCCGCTAAGCCAAACCAACATCTTGAGCCTACAACTCGCTGAGGCATTACAGATAAAATAAGAATATATTGGCTCAGTCCCCAATGTCCTGCGGATCAATATCCAGACCTCTTTTTCAGGAGATCCATTTTTGGACAATACCACTCTCTTTTTGGTAAACTCATATTCGATAGGCCCTTTCGTTCCTTCAGATACTTTTCGGCGATACCAGAAGTAGTTGGTGGTATTATTAGCTATGGTTTCAAAGGAAATCGGCTTTTGCTCGGGTGTTTTTAAAACCTGTTTCGACCTTAACTCCCCTTTGTATCTGTATTGTTTCTGAAGCATAACTGGTTTTCTTACCCAACATAAAGTATCGGCGGGCAGAGATACAAGATAAGTAACCTGCGGTATATCTTCAACGGCATTAATAAACTTCGGGCTGTTGCCGTATATTGAATCCGCCACCACATATTTAAAAAGGATAGTTTTCTGTTGCGATATTTTCTGTAGCATTTCCACAGCCAATTGGGACTTCGTTTTAAATGATAGGCCCGGCTGGAATTTGCATTTTCCCCGTCTTAAGGCGAACTCATCTGAAAACCATTTCTCCGGGACAAACAGCCGACTGTCCAGCAAACAATATCCATGCCGGGTAGCGTAAGCGGTAAAAACGCCAACCTGGCAGTTTTCAACCTTACCGATACTGCCACAATATTGTTTTGCGACGCCGGCTGACTCGGTTCCTTTTTTAACAAATCCGCTTTCATCAAATATCAGAACACCGTCCGGATCTCCCATGTCATCGTTTACCATACTACGATATTTCAACATGATTTTGTTATTATTCCAAACAACATCACTTACAAAAAACTGCATCGCCCGTACCTTAGCACTTTCCACGGCTATCGCAATCGGTTCGATGGATTTTCGTTCTAATTGGCTCAGTTGGCCAACCATGTATTGATAAAAATTATCTCTCGGTTCTTGTCGCGAAAAACAATCCTGAAACTCAGAATGAAATCCTTTTAATTCATCAACAAAATCTATAATATCAGTCCGTTTGATATCATATTTTGGAATCTTGTATGGATCTTCTTGTATTCTGCTTTCTGGTAACATAGTCCGCCCTCCTTTCAGGCTTTTATGAAATCTCTAGCAGGCTATGTTTCGTAGTGCAATATTAAATTAACTCATATATCGTTGTAGGGTTAAAAGCTTACGAAACAACATTCCGATTGCAGCACCAATTATAAAAATATAGTTTATGATGGAATTTGTTGTCTATCCAACGATTTATAAGCTTTTAAAAAAGAAGAAATGATTTTTGATTGGATCGAGTTGCACAGCTATTTTGTATTCTCTTATGGCCATTATTTCTGTCTTGGTTTGCGAATGCTAAAACTGACTGTAAGCAATGGAACCAGGCAAAGGTTTGCGATCAGTTCTGCTTTACGCCATTTTCAAAACTAACCTTGCCGTATTCTTCCGCAGTGCCCAGATTAGTGTAGAGCCCTCGTAGTTGCTGCCCACCCAGAAGAACTTCATAAGCGACAACACCATAGTCATTCTTATCTTCTAAATTCCGGTAATAGACGCTTAAGACTCCGCTATGAAGGATTCCCTTGCCTTTGTATGACTGAGGAACATATCCTGTCTGGGAGTTATCTATCTTCCAGGACAACAGGTAGATGTCATTGTCTTTGCTTATGGTCAACAGACCAACATATTTATACCCAATGGTTCGATATGATCCGCTGATATTAATTGTGCTTGAATCTGACGTTGTTTGGGAATCGCCGGGGGTACCGATGCGAAGGGCAAGATCATCTATTTTACCAGGAAAATTGGCAGGCGATTTGATTTCAGCCTTAAGTGCCTTAACTACTACACCGGTTGCCACCTTTATGATCCGGACATTTATAGTGTAACAATCAAAGATTTTGCCCAGACTACCGATAAGAACCAGATCGACATTTGCAAGTGAGCCGATTTTTTGAGCCTGGCTATCTTCTGTCAGGCCGTTTTGTATCAGCCGGTATTCTTCCAGAAGTTTATCGATCTGCGAACGTTCTACAATCTTATAGTTACCACCTTCAATTATCATGGTTCTGAGATTTTCTGAAACCGCCAACGTCAGATTTGTATCAACTCCGACCGGTTTAAGATCAAGTACCGCCATACGCTCAGCAGCGCCAGCTGTAGTGACACCTGCCAAAAGTAATACAAGAAAGAGTAAACGCCTCATAATATTTTCCCCATTTCCAGACCGACTAAACACATTGTATTAAACGACCGATTATTTCTTTACTTAATATTTCTTGATACATACGTCAATATATTTCAGGGTATGCCGAACGGAATTTAACATATTTGGCGTATGAATTAAAAATGGTGCGAATTGTCTGTATTAATGATTCTTTTTATCGAGTTGTCTGCGTATTTATTTATTTCAGGGTCCGAATCTTTCATTATTTTTTTTTCAGGTTTCCCAAGCTAAAGATTATTGCGTGATCTGTTTTTTCATCATAGCAAAGCAGATTTCTTAGAAGTATTTCTGATGCTTTATCTTTTTGAATCTTAGCGATAGCTTCAGTAAGAATACGCTTTTCCGAAAGCTGTTTGTCTTGCAGAAGGGGCTCAAGAATACCTATGATGGAAGGGTCACCTATTTCCCCAAGAGCTTTTATTGCATCACTACGCCCTTTGACTTCTTTATCGGAAACGTATTTTACTAAAACTGCAACAGTCTGTTTGTCCTTGATCAAGCCGAAAGCCTTGATAACACTTTGTTGTAATTTTCTTTCTGCAAACGCTCTTAACAGCACATGAACAGCCCTCTTATCTTTAAGTTGCCCTAATGCCTCAACAGTGTTTGTTATAAAGTATATGTTTCTGGCAGCCTCCTCTTTATCTAATGCATCTTTCAGCTCTTTGATTAAAGGATCAACAGCTCGTTTGTCCCCAATAACCCCCAGCGCTTTGACTGCATTACACGATATAAAAGCATCAGAATCGTTCAGAAGAAGAATCATTGTTTCAAAGGCTCTCTCGTCTGCTTTTTCGCTTATTTGAGTAATCGCCGCTGTTCGGACAACGATTTTCGGATCTTTTAATGCCTTCAGATATAAATCCAGCAACTCTGGATCAGAGTATTTACCCAGAGAGTTAATGGCATACCTTCTCACTGACTCGTAAGGATCATTCAGGCTTTCCTTCAGAGCCTCCAGCCCCATAATATCCTTGAGTTTTCCCACTGCCATTGGATGTACCATTCGAATACTGACATAGTTTACTTTCCCAACCATTAGTGTATTTTTGTCTACGTACCTGACGCCATTAATCTTATAAACATACACCATCTCTTTATAAGTCTTTTTGACGACAGACATAAATGCATCTATTGCCGACCGGCGAAGGTCAAGCGTATTTGATTGAAAGAACGGAAGCAAACTATCCAGTATCTTCTCATTTCTAAATTGGCCAAGAGCTGTGATAGCATTTGTTTTGACCGTATCATCGCTATCCAGCGTGGCCTCTATCAACAGGTCAACAACCCTGTCATCCTCTGATCTGCCAAGTGCTGCAACAGATGAAGCCCTTACTTGTACGGATGGATCTTTTAGCGACTTCTTGAAGATATCGAAGTATTGCTCTTTGGTATTCTCCTCTTTTCCGGTTTCAATAATCCCAATTTTCCCCGGCTTTCCACCTGAGTTCAATGACAATCCATCGACAGCAAGTTTTCTTATCTTTTCATCAGAGTCCTGAGTTGCCTTAAGAAGTAGCTCTTCGCCTTCCGGTGTTCGAAATTGGCGGATAGCCTTTATGATTTCAGTCCTTAAGTAAGGGTCTTCCGATTTTTTAATCAATGCTAATGCCACTTTTTTGCTGGCTTCTTCATCAAACCCACCTAATCTATGGGTTGTTTTTGTAATCTTTGCTTGTTTTGGCCTTTCTGTGGTTTCCCTTTGCTGACTGCCAAGTGTTACAGGTGTTGCATTAAACACACGCCCTCTCATGCCGACAAAAAGATCAGGAGAGCCTGATCAATGGCTATTATAGACTCTTGTTGAACAAATTTAATTCGCCAATCAATACTATTATTTTCAAGCAAATTGAGCAAGGGGTCGGTTGCTCTCAAAGCTCTTATCTCTCCCAGCGCGAAAGCGGCATTAAGCCTTACCCATACGTTTTGATCGTTTAAAGTCTTAATAAGCTCATCGGTTGCCTTTTCATCATCATAATAATAAGATAGCGCTTTAGCTGCTTCACCTCTTACCCTGGGTTCCCCGTCTGTCAATGCCTTTATTAAATGGGGTACAATTATATCCCCTATCTCATTATAATCAAGTTCCATCAATACCGGTTCTTTGCTCAGAAGATAGTTCTGCTTTACGGTATATTCTTTCTGTAAAGGGGTTCTTTCCTTTTTATAATACTTCTTTTTAAAAAACCTTTGATATTCCTTGCCAAATTGTTTTAGGCAGGCAGCGGCTGCTTCTCTTACGCAAGGATTCTTATCATTGAGGGCTCGGAAAATTCTATCTAGAATTTCAGGATATTTCAGTATGTCAGGTGTTACGATGAGAGCAAATTGTCTTTCTCTTTCGTTTCCCGATTTCAGCAGTTCTATCCACCTTGTAAGACCTGCAGGATCATCCAAAGAAAAGCAATTTGCGGAGTAACGTTTTTCTTCCCATTCAGCCCGCCTGAGGAGTTCTTCTTTTTCCAAAATTCCATTCTTAAGATTGAATTTAAGATATTTTTCCCACGTTGATTGGTTCTCACAACTATGTCCGCTAATTGGACTCAATGCATCTTATATTTCTCTATAATGATTTTGGTGGTTAAAGTTAGGGGGGATTCTATCAAGCTTAACAATATTGTCTTTTTCTTTGAATAAAGAATCGGGCTTCCCATCACCACTAAAATGCCAAATACGTTTGGCATATATTTGATAGCCTGGCTGATAGATGATTATGTTTGTTGATTCGAGTGCCCCCAGGAGGCCGGTATTGGAGAGAATTCTGGAGATATGGTAGTCACCTTTTTTATCGGTATAAAGAGCAGAAATACAAATACGTGCGATCTTCATACTCCTCCTAAAACTCGTATAGATTCCCTTACCTGGCTATGTTTGGGTATTGATATACTGACATAAAGTATTCCATGCTTTTGAATTTCTATTAAGCTAAAAACTGTTTAAGATAACTTTATCAAATTTTTTATATTTACTGACTAATCCGCCTAAACAATCAGCAATCATTTAAATTAATATGAAATTATATATAATCCATTGGAAGTTTTTGCAATAATAATTACCAAACTTTTGTCATGATATTGATATGGGCACAAGGTATCATAATTTGACAAACATCAATGCTGTTGATAATTTATAATGAAAATACTAAAGGTAAGCCGCAGGTAAAAGAAAGACACGAATAAGTAAAATGATGCTTTTTATTCATATTGGAGATTTATCATGAAAACAAGAAAAGCTGTTTTTGCCGGAAGCTGGTATCCGGCAAGCGCTACAGAATGTGAAAGAGAAATTAAAGCATTTATTAAAGAATCAAAAACCGGAGATTTAACCGG
This sequence comes from Pseudomonadota bacterium, assembly GCA_018817425.1. Lineage (NCBI taxonomy): Bacteria > Pseudomonadati > Pseudomonadota > Pseudomonadota bacterium. Next base: position 22,973 of record JAHITX010000022.1, on the reverse strand, counting down.
TATAAAAAAAACAGGCGGCATTGTTCCGCATGCAGGCTGGTATTTTTCCGGAAGCATTGCATGCAATATTATTAAAATACTTTCAGAAGGAATCTCTCCGGATGTATTTCTGATTTTTGGTATGCATCTTCATAAGGGCTCTCCGAATTACCTTATGAAAGAGGGCGCATGGGAAACACCTTTCGGTGATATAAAAATCCAGGAGGAAATAGCTGAAGAACTTTCGAAAAAATATTCTTTCCAAATTGAAACCGCTCAAAGATTTACCCAGGATAACACTATAGAGCTTCAGCTTCCGTTTATAAAATACTTCTTTCAAGATGTTAAAATTGTCCCCATGGGAGTTCCTCCTGTAAGAAAATCTTTTGACATAGGAAAAGATGCAGCAAGCATCGCAACTGGCCTTGGTCTTAAAGTTATGGTATTGGGATCAACCGATCTTACGCATTATGGCGTAAACTATGGTTTTGTTTCAAAGGGAACGGGGGCTTCTGCTCTTAATTGGGTGAAAAACGAAAATGACAGAAAAGCAATAGATGCAATGCTTGAGATGAATCCTGAAAAAGTAATTGAAGAAGCATTGTTCAATGAAAATGCCTGTTGTTCCGGAGCTGCGGCAACTGCTATAAGCACAGGAAAAGAGCTTGGCGCAACAAAGGCAAAACTAATCACTTACCAAACAAGCTATGATAAAAATCCTTCAGACAGTTTTGTGGGTTATGCAGGTATAATATTTTAAAAAAGCTCATAAGCTGTTAAGTTCATATGTTCACAAGGATATAGTAATTTAGTTGTTTTTTTAGAGAACATAAGCTGGAGATTGATGGTAATGACTGAATTGGATTTAAATTATAAAATTACAAAATTTAACGAAAATTTATTTTTAATAACACTTCCACCTGTTGCGACAGGTTTTGAAAATTTTATTGGGACATGGCTTTATAAAGGAGATATAACTTTTGTAGTTGATGTCGGGTCATCTTCAACAGCACAGGCCCTGATAGATGCCTTGGATGAAGTTGGAATAACATATCTTGATTATATATTCTTAACACATATTCATGTAGATCATGCAGGTGCAGCAGCAGAAATAGCCGATCGTTTTGCCGGTACTCCCATTATTTGCCATAAGGATGGAATACCGCATCTTGCTGATCCTGAAAGATTATGGAAAGGCACGATAAAGACTCTTGGGAACATTGCCACAGCATACGGTCCGATTAGCCCGGTACCTATTGACCGCCTTGTTGGTGCGCAAGAATTTAAACATGATTCAATTATTCCGGTTATAACTCCGGGACATGCCATCCACCATGTAAGTTATATATACAAAGATTATCTCTTTGCCGGAGAAGCCGGAGGAGTATATTATTCCCTGCCTTCAGGCAGCTTTTGTATGCGTCCGGCGACACCCCCCAAATTTTTTTATGAACTTTCTTATAAGAGTATTGACGATCTTATATCAAGGAACCCATCTAAGATTTGTTACGGACATCTTAGTTTAGAAGAAAATGCTGTAAATATGCTGAAACAGCATCAGGATCAGCTTGGTTTATGGAAAAAAGTTATAACTGGCGAAGTTGAAAAATCAGTTGATGGTGATTTGATTTCCCGGTGTGCTGAGGCACTTTTAAGAAAAGATCCTTTTCTTTCAGGTTATTTTGATATGGACGATGCCGTTAAAGAAAGGGAGATGATATTTCTTACAAACAGCATTAAAGGTTTTATAGGATATATAAAAGATAAAAAGCTTTGAGTCGTAACTCTATATTGTAATACGCAAATCAACTTCCATTGGCTAAAGTTAATGTCCTGAGGGTTCAAGGATTCAAGTAATCAAAGGAAAGCCTTTTCTTCAGAGCCTCATACTTATTATCCTTAATCCTTCCAGCGTAAGGCCGGGTTCAACGACTTCAATAGTTGTTGCTACATTAAACATCAGCCGTGCAAGACCTCCTGTAGCAATTACCTTTGGATTTGTGCCCATTTCGGATTTCATTCTTGTAACCATACCGTCAATAAGTCCTGCATAGCCGAAAATGATTCCTGATTTCATACAGCTGGCGGTATCTGTGCCTATAGCTTTATCCGGAGGAACAAATATTTCAACCCTTGGCAGTTTGGAGGCTTTTTGGAAAAGCGCTTCCGCTGCTATCATTATTCCCGGGCTGATTGATCCTCCAAGGTATTCCCCTTTTTCAGATATTGCATCAAAGGTTGTGGCTGTTCCAAAATCAATAATAATCAAGCTGGTTTTATATTTTTCATATGCGCCAACGGCATTTACTATTCTATCGGCTCCGACTTCGGAAGGATTGCCACTAATAATCGGCATGTCGGGGTAAGATTTGGCATCCACCCAATGAGGTTCATGGCCGAGATACTTGCGGCAGAAAGAATCCAAAATTATTACAAGAGGCGGAACAACAGATGATATTATTGTTTTTTCGATATCTGCCGAATTTATACCGCCTGTTGTAAAAAGGCCATTTGCAAGCACATTAAACTCATCTTCAGTGGTATTATGTTCTGTGCGGATACGCCAGTTCCTCAAAAGTTTATCGCCGTCATAAATTCCCATGACAATGTTTGTATTCCCGACATCGATCACAAGTAACATAAGAGTTAGTCCTTTTTTATTGCGTCAATAATTCTTACGGTTGAAACGGTGTTTGCAACATCATGTACTCTGACTATATTCGCTCCAGCAAGAACAGCTACAGCTATGGCTGCCTGTGTGCCGGTCTCAACAGCAGGATCTTGGGGCTTTAATTCATTCTTTGTCTTGTTTTTAAGAATGTTTCTTATAAAAGCTTTTCGGGAAACTCCTATAAGAATCGGAAAATCAAGTTCTGTTAATTCGCTCAGATTTTTTATAAGCAGAAGATTATGTTCAATTGTTTTGCCAAACCCGATTCCCGGATCAATAATAATCTTTGATTTATCTACTCCGCAATTTACTGCTTTTTCTGCCGCATCTTTAAGATAATTTTTAATTTCTCCAAAAAGATTATCATAATGAGGGGAAAGCTGCATGTTTTCAGGTGTTCCTTTCATATGCATCAGAATGAGAGGAACACCATATTTTGCTGCAACTTCGGCGATTTTTTCATCGGAATGCAATGCGCTTATGTCATTTATAATGCTCGCGCCCGCATCAATAGCATGCTTGGCAACAATAGCTTTGGTAGTATCAATTGAAATAGGAATAGAAATGCGTTTTGCAAGCTTTTCTATAACCGGAATAACCCGTCTGATTTCTTCTTCTTCCAAAACAGGTTCTGAGAAGGGACGCGAGGATTCACCGCCTATATCAAGAATATCGGCACCTTGTTGGGCAAGCTTTTCTCCATGAGCAATCGCTGAAGCAGGGTTGAAAAATAATCCGCCGTCCGAAAAAGAATCCGGAGTAATATTTACTATGCCCATTATACGGGTGGTATTTCCCAGAGTAAGTCTGTGTGAGCCCCAGGCTATATTATAAGATGCCATTGTAAATATTTATGCATCAGGCGGTTTGTTACTATCTTCATCTGAATCATAGGAAGACAGAATAACACCCGGTTTCATGGAAATAATAAGCTCATCCAGTTCCTTTCCCATAACCGTTTCTTTTTCAATCAGTATTTCAGCAAGCTTGTGCAGAATATCCATATGATCATTAAGGATTTGTTTCGCTGTTGAATATGATGTTTTTATAAGTTTGCTTATTTCTGCATCAATTCTTCTTGCAGTTTCCTCCGAATAATCTCTGTGCTGGGAAATTTCACGTCCGAGAAATATTTGCTCTTCATTTTTTGCATAAGAGAGTGGGCCTATTTCATCGCTCATTCCCCATGCACGAACCATCAGTTGTGCGATTTCGGTTGCCTGCTTTATATCATTTGATGCACCTGTGCTTAATCGGCCGAAAACAATCTCTTCTGCTGCTCGCCCTCCGAAAGCAATAGCAAGCTGGCTTTCAAGTTGGTCTTTATATTTAAAATCTCTTTCTTCGGGAAGAAACCAGGTTGCGCCTGCAGCACGTCCTCTGGGTATTATTGTTATCTTGTTTATCTGATCAGTGTCTGGCAGGAGTCGGGCCACAATTGCATGGCCACCTTCGTGATATGCCGTAGTTTTTTTGTCCTCATCTTTTATGACCTTGGACTTTCTCTCAAGCCCCATATAAACTTTGTCTTTGGCATCTTCAAAGTCAATCATTTCGACTTTATCTTTGTTTCTTTTTGCAGCATACAAAGCCGCTTCATTAACAAGATTTTCAAGATCTGCCCCGGAAAATCCGGGAGTTCCCTTTGCAAGAATAATCGGAGTTACATCGGGTGCAATAGGAGATTTTTTCATATGTACCTGAAGTATTTTTTCACGGCCCTTTATATCAGGCAAAGATACTACAACCTGACGGTCGAAACGGCCGGGCCTTAAAAGCGCCGGGTCAAGAACATCAGGACGGTTTGTAGCAGAAATAAGGATAACACCTTCATTGGATTCAAAACCATCCATCTCAACAAGAAGCTGGTTTAAGGTTTGTTCTCTTTCATCATGACCTCCTCCAAGACCTGCTCCGCGGTGTCTGCCCACAGCATCTATTTCATCTATAAATATTATGCACGGTGCATTTTTTTTCCCCTGGATAAATAGATCTCTTACACGGGAGGCGCCGACACCTACAAACATTTCCACAAAATCAGAACCACTTATGCTGAAAAAAGGAACTCCTGCTTCTCCTGCAATAGCACGCGCAAGAAGTGTTTTGCCTGTACCCGGAGGGCCCATAAGAAGCACGCCTTTTGGTATACGACCACCAAGGCGGGTATATTTTTTTGGTTCCTTTAAAAATTCCACTATTTCACTAAGCTCTTCTTTTGCTTCTTCTATCCCGGCAACATCCTCGAAGGTAACTTTTTCTGATGTATCAGACATAAGTCGTGCTCGGCTTTTGCCGAAAGACATGGCTTTTCCACCACCGGACTGCATTTGACGCATGAAGAATATCCATACTCCGATAAGAATTATCATCGGGAGCCAGGAAATTAGAAGAGACATATACCAGGGATTATCGGCAGGAGGTTTGGCTGTTATTGACACGCCTTTTTCCCTTAAAATTTTAATAAGGTCACTATCAAGTGGAGCATAAACCTTATATTTATTATTATTTGTATCAATAACATAAAGATCCTGGCCCTGTATAGTAACTTCCCTGATTTGTTCATTTTCAGCCATAGCAATAAATTTGGAATAAATTAAGCTGTTTTCCCCAATCTGGCGTTGATTGAAAAGGCTGAACAACATAACAACCATTAGAGAAATGACTATCCATAAAGCCAGGTTCTTATAAAATGGATTCAATATATTTAACCTCCGTACAATATTATTTTTATATCAATAATAATCATAAATAGATATTAGGCAAGAAAAAGTTCCGCCTTAAGTATTTTTCCGGTATTTGGAGTTACTTTAACTAAATCATCAATAATATGTCCCGCCAGCCAGATAATTTTATTATTACTAAGCAACACAGGAAATTTTATGCGGTTTTCCGCCGCTATTTTTTTATTTATCAAATATCTTGCCACTTTTTGTGAGCCGGACATCCCAAGGGGAGTAAAACGATCTCCTTGCAGATAATTTCTTAATACTAAAGGAAAGCATATTTTGTCCATATCAAAAAAAGCTATGCCCGGCCCTGAGTTGAAAATATTTTCAAGATATTTATCATTTATCTCGGAAAATTGTATTTTAAAGCCCTCCTTTTTGGCAATTATACATTCGGGCTTATTGACTACATAATTATAAACTACCTGTTCTTTATCGGCATACTTGAGAGAAATATTGCGCAACGGTCTTTTTTCTTTTGTGATAGCAAGCCTTTCTCCGATTCTTGAAACTCTTATGCGATCCGGAAGGTCAAGGCTCCATTTATCCGAATCGCTATCAAGTTGGGCTGACAAAAGCTCTATATGTGCAAGGGTAATACGTCTCAAATTGCCTTTTATTTTTGAAATTGCCATTCTGATTATTCTTTTTTTCGCAGCCTGATGAAGATTTTTTATGCCTGAAACGGAAAATACGATACTGTTTGTTTCTTCCTTTAGGGTTAATTTGTTAAAATCAGCAGCAAGGTTAGTTTCCATCCATTCGTTTTCAGAGCGTACTATTGAAGCAAGTCTGTTTAAAGTTTCTACTATTTTGGGATTATAATCATGCCTTAAAAGCGGAATAAGATTATGCCGGATTTTATTTCGTAAATATTTTTCATCCATGTTGGATTGATCAACAACATGTGAAAGGCATTTGGCCGAAATATACTCTTCAATTTCCGATCTAAGTGTTTTTATAAGAGGTCGAATAATCAATAAATTATTTTTCAGACCACCCCTTACAGGAGGTATGCCCGAAATACCCAAAGGACCGCTTCCGCGCAACATATACATTAATACAAGTTCTGCATTATCATTTGCCGTATGCCCCAGGGCAATTTTGTTAAAACCCTCTCTTGTGGCAATATCTTCAAAAAACGCATACCGCATTTGCCTTCCGGCTTCTTCAACTGAAAGCCCGTTTTCTGTCTTGTATTTAATCACATCCTTTTTTTCAATGAAACAAGGAAGATGCATCTTTTCTGATAAAGAAATGACAAAGCTTGCATCATCATCAGATTCATTTCCCCTAAGAGAATGATTTAGGTGGGCTATGCCAAGCGTTATTGAAAATAGCAAAGCAATTTCATTTAACATATGAATCAGAGTTACAGAATCAGCGCCACCGGAAACCCCGACAAGCACACAATCCTTTTTTTGAATCATATTGTATTCGGAAACAGTCTTTTTTACTTTCTGTATTAAACAGTTGCCTGAATCATTTATAATTTTATCTGTAACCATATCTATCAAACTATATAAACTTTTTATAAGTTCATCATAATTGTTCGATTTTAGCAATAATTCTTTTCATTGATAAACTTTTGCTTGAAAAAAACCATATAAAGAGTATATGCTGACAGAAAGTTCTTGGTTGCAAATAGGAGTTATTGATTTTGAGAAGCTTGTTAGTTGCCGGACACTGCGCAACAAACGGTTACGAACCTCGTCAGATCCGGAAGGAAGCAGCGATAAGTAATGCAGTATGTGTCGCAGTTGATCCCGGCAACTAACAAGCTTCTCAAAAACCCGCCATATTTTGTCGTATAAAATACAATTATTAGTCCTTGACATTGCTTTAAATAGTCTTATTTTCCTTTTGATGATTAAATTTTCAACATATTTTAATATACACGACAAATAAAAGGAATATATTGATTAACATGACCGGAGCGAGAAGGTTTAGAAATGACTGACAAAAAGAAAATCAATATTTCTATTGACAGCGATAGTTCAGACGAAGAAATGCCTGATAAAAATGAAACGGAAAATGTTACAGAAAATGATTTAAAAAAACCAGTTTCTGATCCGCTGGAGGAACTGGGGGAAAAGCTTAAGACTGCCGAGCTTGAAGCAAAACAGTCATATGAACGTTTTTTAAGGGTTTCTGCCGATTTTGAAAACTATAAAAAACGGAGTTCGCGTGAAATGAGCGAATTTAGAAAATATGCCAATGAAAGCATTTTAAGCGAATTGCTATGTGTGGTAGATAATCTGGAACGGGCTATAAGTTCAACACCAACAGATGAGAAAGTAAACAGTTGCATTGTGGATGGAATTAACATGACACTAAATGAGTTTAAAAAGGTTTTTGAAAATTATGGAGTAAAACCCATAGAATCTTTGTGCAAACCTTTTGATCCAAATTTCCATCAGGCTATGATGCAGGAAGAAAGTCAGGAACATCCTGACAATACTGTAATATCTGAATTTCAGAAAGGATATACGATTCATGACAGGCTACTCAGGCCTTCCATGGTTGTAGTATCCAAAGAAAAAACCGATACTAATAAATAAAAACAATAATAATGTTTAAATATATAAGGATTAAACGTCCAAGGAGGATAAAATATGGGCAAAATAATTGGTATTGATTTAGGTACCACTAATTCATGTGTAGCAATAATGGAAGGTGGAGAAGCTAAAGTAATAACAAATGCCGAAGGAGGCAGAACTACGCCATCCATTGTTGCCATATCCAGCAGCGGTGAAAGGCTTGTCGGCCAGATAGCAAAAAGGCAGGCAATAACAAACCCGGAAAATACAGTCTATGCGGTAAAACGGCTGATTGGCCGCAAATTTAGTTCTGCCGAGGTTCAAAGAGACTCCAAGATACTACCGTATAAAATCAAGCAGGCTAGTAACGGAGATGTGAGCATAGATCTTCAGGGTAAGCCTCTCAGCCCTGCTGAAATATCTTCATACATACTCGCAAATATTAAAAAAACCGCAGAAGATTATCTTGGAGAAAAAGTAACTGATGCTATTGTTACTGTTCCTGCTTATTTTAACGACAGCCAGAGGCAGGCAACCAAAGATGCGGGAAAGATAGCAGGCCTGAATGTTTTAAGAATTATAAACGAACCCACTGCCGCTTCTCTTGCTTACGGTCTGGATAAGAAAAAAGAGGAGAAAATAGCCGTATTTGATCTTGGCGGCGGCACTTTTGACGTATCTGTCCTTGAAATCGGGGATGGCGTTTTTGAAGTGAAAGCCACAAACGGTGACACTCATCTTGGTGGTGAAGATTTTGATTTAAGGCTTATTGATTATTTTGCCTCTGAATTCAGAAGAGAATCCGGCATTGATATAAGAAGTGACAAAATGGCATTACAACGACTTAAAGAGGCTGCTGAAAAAGCGAAAATGGAGCTTTCCACCTCTATGGAAACCGATGTAAATCTTCCGTTTATTACAGCTGATGCCAGCGGTCCCAAACATCTTAACCTGAAAATGACAAGGGCTAAATTGGAAAATCTTGTTGCAGATCTTCTTGATAAACTGGAAGAGCCCTGCAAGGTTGCCATGAAGGATGCTGGCCTTTCAGCCAATCAGATCGATGAGGTTATTCTGGTTGGTGGCATGACACGTATGCCGTCTGTTCAGGAGCGTGTAAAAAAATTGTTCGGGAGAGAGCCTCACAGAGGTGTTAATCCCGATGAGGTTGTTGCAATAGGAGCTGCCATACAGGGTGGTGTCCTTAAAGGGGACGTGAAAGACGTCCTTCTTCTGGATGTAACACCTTTATCTCTTGGTATTGAGACCTTAGGTGGTGTTATGACCAGGCTTATTGAAAAAAACACAACGATTCCCACTAAAAAAAGCCAGACATTTTCAACAGCCGCCGATAGTCAGCCAGCAGTATCTATCCATGTTCTGCAGGGAGAAAGAGAAATGGCTGCCGGAAACAAAACTTTGGGGCGTTTTGAGCTTGTAGGAATACCGCCTGCTCCGAGAGGTGTGCCGCAGATTGAAGTTACATTCGATATAGACGCAAACGGAATAGTAAATGTTTCGGCAAAGGACATGGCTACAAGCAAAGAACAGTCTATCCAGATTACAGCTTCAAGCGGATTATCAAAGGAAGAGATAGATAAGCTTATTAAAGATGCAGAGCTTCATGCTGAAGATGACAAGAAGAAAAAAGAGCTTGTTGAAGCCAGAAACAATGCCGACGCACTGATTTATGCAACCGAAAAATCCATAAAAGATTTGGGAGATAAAGTAGATGCCTCAACAAAAACCAGTGTTGACGATGCCATAGGCCGACTCAGAAAAGCTATAGAGGGTGAAGACGTTTCTGAAATCAATAAAATAACTGAAGAATTGACCCAGGCTTCACACACACTTGCGGAAGCTATGTATAAGGAGGCTTCTCAACAGCAAGGTCAGGCCGGCGAAGAGCAGGCAGCTGGAGACGGTGCTTCACATGAGGGACAGACAAAAGGTGAAGAAGATGTTGTGGATGCGGACTTTGAAGAAGTAAAAGATGACAAAAAATAAACCTTATAAAATATACTAATTGAAATTCCGCTGTATGCTTATTTTTAGCTTGCAGCGGAATTTTTGTTTTAAAACCTTGTTAAAATCTATAGATTCGAGTTGGAATTGTTTGGATTCCGGATTAATAGGAATTAATTCAGAAATTGACGTCTGATGATGGTATCTTTCTGCCATCTCGAATCATCACGATCCGGATATTCCAGGGTATAGTGAAGACCCCGGCTTTCTTTTCTGTGCATGGCGCACTTTATTATAAGCTCGGCTACAGTCGCAATATTTCTAAGTTCTACAAGATCTGCACTGATTTTAAAATTCCAGTAGTATTCACTGATTTCATTTTGAATAATTTCTATGCGTCTCTTTGCTCTGGCAAGGCGTTTATCTGAACGCACTATTCCTACATAATTCCACATGCATCTTCTGATTTCATCCCAGTTTTGTGTAACCATGATAAGTTCATCACTATCTGTTGTACCAACTTCATCCCATTCAGGGCTGTCAGGAAAAGTTTTAAAATCGGGCGAATTGATTACTTTTAAAGACTCTCCTGCGGCTGCTTGTGCATATACAAGTGCTTCAAGCAAAGAATTGCTGGCAAGCCTGTTTGCGCCATGAAGCCCGGTGCAAGCCGTTTCGCCAATCGCATACAGGTTGTGAATATCGGTTCTTCCGAACATATCAGTTACAACACCTCCGCACATGTAATGGGCTGCCGGAACAACAGGAATAGGTTCAGCGGTCATATCAATTCCGAACATCAGACATTTTTCATAAAGATTAGGAAAGCGATCTTTTACAAATCCTGAACTTTTATGGGATATATCAAGAAATACCGAGTCTTCCCCACTTTTTTTCAGTTCCGTGTCTATTGCGCGCGCTACCACATCTCTACAGGCAAGATCTTTTAATGGACTGTATTTTTGCATAAAAGGCATACCCGAAGAATTTAGCAAAATTCCTCCCTCGCCTCTTACGGCTTCTGAAATAAGAAAATTTTTGGCATCAGGATGATAAAGACAGGTTGGATGAAATTGAACGAATTCAAGATTAGCAAGAGTTGCACCTGCCCTGTATGCCATAGCAATTCCATCACCGGTTGCGACATCAGGATTACTGGTATAGAGGTAAACCTTTCCTGTTCCGCCGGTAGCAAGAACAGTTTTTTTTGAGGAAAAAGTTTTAACTTTATTCTTTTTTGTGTCAAGAACATAGGCTCCGCAACAATAATCTTCGTGGGTTGTTGTAACAAGGCCTCTTTTCATGCGTGTTGAACATGTGACAAGATCAATTGCAATATGATCTTCAAACAGAGTTATATTCTTATGGTTTTTAACATGTTCAACTAAAACTCTTTCTATCTCTATACCCGTCATATCTTTTGCATGCACAATACGTTTTTGTGAATGCCCGCCTTCGCGGCCAAGATCAAGTTCAGTTGCTATGTTTTCGGAAGCCCCTTTATTGTTGAGATTAAACTGAACCCCAAGGTCAATTAACTCGCATATCCGTTCAGGCCCGTTTTTTATGACCATTTCAACAACCTCTCCGTTGCAAAGGCCATCTCCTGAATCAAGGGTATCCTGAATGTGAAGGTCGAAAGAATCGAGCGTACCGAATACTGACGCTATTCCACCTTGAGCAAGCGCTGAGTTGCTATCCATAATTTCTTTTTTTGTTACAATGGCAACAGTTTTATAGTCAGCTACTTTTAGCGCAAAAGTAAGCCCGGCAACTCCGCTTCCGATAATTAAATAATCTGTTTTAATATCCAAAAGTCTAACTTTCTTGTATTTATATATTGTTATGAGCCACTTTCAAAACATTTCAGTTTGGTCAAGCTCAAGGCGGGAGAAAATTTCAACCACAGGAATACATTTAGTATTTCGAGGATTGAAATTTGAGCCCAACGCAGAGATCGGCCAAAATGGGACGTTTTGAAACTGGCTCTTATGCCAAACTAAAACCCCAAAAAGCTTTTACAATAATGATTTTCTTTTTTCACGCCTGGCGCTATATCCTATTAAAAAACCTAATAAAAAAACACCAACTCCACTAAAAAACCACATAATATTTTTTTGTCGCAAAAGATTAGCCACCTCATCTTCAAGCACACCAACTTTTTTATTTTGTTTGGTTAAATTTTCAGCAGTTTCATTGTATTTTGCTTCAAGTTCGGTATATTCGGCGGAAGTATCTTTAAATTGTTTTAAAGTCCTTTTCGAAAGAGCATGAAGATATTTACTGTCAGCCAACTCACGTTTTAGAGTTGTAATTTCGGCTTTCAATTCGGCATTCTCGGTGCGTAAAATATCTGTTTGAGATTTATTATCGGAAAACAGCGTTTCGGCCTGAACAAATACAGGGAAAAAAATAAGTAAGCTTCCTAATATTATGCAATATTTCAATATAGAATTCATGGGAAGGTAATCTCCAGCAATAAATAATTAAAAATGTAATATCTTTAAGCCACCCTTTACAAATTTCTTATCAGGTAAAATATACCTAAAGTCAAGGCATGTTTCCAGCAATTCCATAGCCATTGCATATCTTTTATGAAACGGAATCTGATAGGAGGGCCTCTTTTTATACTCTTAAGCCATTTAATGATTTGTTATTACGATGTATATTATTTAAATAAAACAACTTATTGAAAACCATTATAGATGACGATCACGGCCGTAAATAAAACCGCACTTGCTATAATAAAATATGCGATTAGTCTGCTTGAAGAAGTTAGATTACTGGATATAGAAAATGGAAATCCGTCACCTGAAAATGCCTTCATCTCATCAGATAACACCCAGAGATGTAAACGCCAAAAGACTTAGCGCTGTGTTAACTCTGGCGTATGAACAGCAATGATGTGTAATATATACAAACTATTACACCTTAAAGAAACGCTTTATAAATGTACGAGCATCAGCCAGACCGAAAGCCCAGGATATACTAAGATAGACAATTGCAAAGGGGAGTAGAACCAAAACAGCAAGTATAATGGGAGATTGGTGAGTAAAATAATTTCGTAGCCAGCAACCAATTGCTGCGGCTGCAAGCGCTGCAATACAGAGTTTTATAAGATAGGATACTTTAAGACCGGTGCGACCTATACGGCGGTTAAGACTTCGGCGCAAAAGTACAAATTCAACCCAGGCAGCTATCCCGGCAGAAAGAGTAAGCCCTACAACACCCCAACGCGGTTCAATTCCAATAGCTGGCGGCAGCGGAACTGCACATAAATAGCCTAAAACCGTGGCTATGACAACGTGCACAATTGCATAGCGCAGCGGCGTTTTTGTATCGCGCAAAGCGTAATATGTCGATGAATAAAGCCGTCCAAAAGTTGAAGCCGGCAAACCCAAAGCCGCACCTGCAAGAATTCCCCAAACATAAATTACATCAGTTCTTGCAAATTGCCCGGTCTGGTAGATAGCAGCCACAATAACATCTCCTATAAACAGAAAAGCAACCGCAGAAGGCAAAACGAAAAAGGCTATCTGATGAAGACCGGAATCAAGCCTTGCCCGCAAAATATCCGCAACTTCCCCATCATTACCGATTGCACCGGACATCAGCGGCAGCTCTGCAGCCGAAACCGCCATCCCGAAAAGACTCACCGGAAGTGTATATATTGTTTGCGCATAGCCAAGCGCCGAAACAGCACCTGTGGGAAGCAGGCTTGCCAAAAGAGCATCAACATATGCGCTGATCTGCACAACACCCCGTCCAAAAAAAACAGGAAAGAAATTGAACACAACCGTTTTAACATTTTTTGCATGATAATTAAAAGAAAGGCGAAATCCGCGAAGCAGTTTTAATACAACAGGAAGCTGTACACACACCTGCAAACCGCTTCCAAGCACTGATCCCCATGCCAGAATTTGAGCAAGCGGGTATTGTGAATATTGGTTGCCGAAATAAAGCATAGTCACAATTAACGTTGCATTCCAGATAACCGGAGCAGTATAGGAAAGGAAAAAACGGCGATGACTGTTTAAGATTCCCAAGCACCATGCAGAAAAAACCAGAAGTCCTGCACCTGGAAATAATATACGTACCAGGTGGATGGTCAGTTCCCGTTTGGCGCCGGAAAAACCCGGTGCTATTAAATCAATTAAATATGGTGTTGCTAAAATACCGGCCAATACCAGAATCGAAACAGTCAGGGCCAAAAGGGATGCTATGGCTCCGGCCACACTTTTAGCCTCTTCATCATCCCCATGTGCCAGCAATTTGGCATAAACAGGAATGAAAGAGGCTGAAAGCACCCCTTCTCCAAACAGGTTTTGAAGAAAATTTGGAATGCGGAAAGCGGCTTTGAAGGCATCTGCAGCATCAGAATTGCCAAAGTAATGTGCGAATATGCGATCGCGGATAAGTCCTGCAATCCGGCTGATAAAAATCCCGGCTGCAACAAAAAATGCATAGCGTTTTGAGCCGGAGTCAATCGAATTGTTTTTTTTAAAACTTTTCCCGGATATATTAGAATCGGAAAGCGACATATGCTTTATATATTCGGGTTAATTCTATTTCTTGCCGTGCCCACGGCCATGCCCATCTTCTCTTCTATCTTCCGGTCTTTCTTCTCTTGTTTCATTTTTTCGTTCTTTATGCTTGGTTTCTTTTCTATAATCTTTCGCTTTGACTTCTTTTTTTGTTTTGTAGTTCTCTTTTTTCCAATGTTTTCTTTGCTTTTTCCACTGTCCGTATGGCATACGATGTTCATGCTTATAGACTGAGCGATAATTTCTTGGAACGCCACGCACATATTCAGGAACATAGCGGTGTTTCATTTCTTTCCAGGGGCCATCGTACTTGTTTGAACGGTACCAACGATCCCCGCGGGGAGACCACCAGTAATCACCATAAAAGAAAATATCTACTTCAGGATGGGGAGCAACAACAACAGGTGACCCGGGGATTACAAGTATTTCAGGTGGTTTTATAAATATACGCGGCGGAGGAGGAAGAGAAATATGCACATCAACACTTGGCCCTTGTGCCGATACATTCAAAACAAACCCGGCAGACAATAAAACACATGCAGTAATAATAAATGCAAATAGTATAAAGATAGGTTTTTTCATCTATATCATCCTTGTCCTGTTATGTTTTCCAAATTAAACCAAATCAAGCATGACCTGCCGTAACTGAAAGCAGCGCTGGGTTTATTCCCATTTTTTCTGCTGTCTTATCCCACCTGGCGTCAACTGCGGTATTGAAAAGAATATCCTCAGACACGCTACAGGTCAGCCATGCGTTTTCCTTTATTTCATATTCAAGTTGTCCGGGGCCCCACCCAGCACATCCGAGAGCAATAATATAAGACTCGGGCCCTTTACCATTAGCAATAGCAGTAATCATGTCCATTGTATTGCTCATGCCAAGAAATGGTGTGATCATAAAACAGCTTTCCGACTCAAAAGGCTGACAGTGAAGAATAAATATCTCGCCAGTATTAACAGGACCGCCAATATAAACAGGGATTAGTTCCGCACCTGTAATGTATTCTATTTTAAGCTCATCGAAAATATCTTTTGCGGTGATAGAAGAACTTATTCTGTTTATTACTATACCTAAAGCACCTTCCTGCGTATGTTCGGAAATACAGGTTACCGTTTTAGAAAAATTCGGGTCTGCCATATCAGGCATAGCAAAAAGAAACTGCCCTTTAAGAAAAAACGATTGATTGCTTATTTCGTTTGAATCATACTCCATATAAAATCCTTATGCAGCTATATTACTGGAAGCGTCACTCATTATTTTAAGGTTTTCGACTATTCTTAAGCCTTTCTAATAATTTTATTCTGTTATTGCATAACATGAGGTCAAACCATTCTCTGAATAACGGAATAAGTCGTTTTTTGAAATCATTATTAACCTCTGCCCTCATGTTATCGAGTTCGGAAAGGGCCTCAACAAGATCATCTCTATCCGGGTTCTGTTCCAATAATTTATTATAAATTGCGGCTGCTTTATCGTACAAGCCTTGTTTGGTATATATGCCGGCCATAGTAACAGTATTAAAAGTATTGTCATCAGCCATTATTATCTTCTTTCAAAATTATTATTATATGTAAGTTGATATCATATAGGAAATTTTTGTTTTTATTTTTCAATGGCGACTTCTTTTTTATCCTTAAATTGTAATATAATTTCATTTTTTTTTATCATACCTAATTCCCGCCTTGCTATATTTTCAATATATTCAGGGTCATCCTTCAGGCGCTTAATTTCATTATACATTGAATTATTATTCAGAGCCAGTTCTTTATTTCTCTCAATAATGTTATCCCGCTCTTCTTTAAGCTGGTTTAATTCAAGCATGGCATTGTTTCCAAAAATTATCAGCAAAAACAATGAAAAAACAACCCCTATTCCTATACCCAGTAATATTTTATGCTTTCTACTCAACTTTATTCATGCTCCTTCCGGGCAAAGCCATGAGGCTTTTAATCTCAGAACTTTTTGCTAAATATGATAAAAAGCCATATAAAACTATGCCGGCTAACAAACAACAGGATACACTTAATAGCAAAACACCGAAAGAAATATTTTCATATGTTATAACTAAAGAGCTCATATACCAGACAGCTCCCCCCATAAGAAGTGAACAAGCGGCAGCCTTTAAGGCTGACTCAATCAACTTGCCACCCCACTCCAAATAACCGATTTTAATATTAAGTGCCCGGAGAAGAAGTATAATATTCAACATCGCGGATAGCGAGTTTGCCAGCGCAAGTCCTCCATGCTTGAGAGGTTTCATCAGTAAAAGACTTAAGGCAATATTTGCCAGAAAAGATATTAATGCTGCTATTACCGGAGTTTTTGTATCTTTTAATGCATAAAAAACCGGAACCGTAATTTTTACTGATGCAAAGGCCCATAATCCGATACTATAGTATAACAGAGCCTGAGCAGTCATTTTGGCGGTTTGAATATCAAATTCTCCTCTTTTAAAAAGCAGAACTACAATGGGTTCTCTTAATACAATAAGGCCGATCATACAGGGAAATGTAATAAACATTACCATTCTGATAGAATAGTCAAAGGTTTCTTTGAGAGCATTCATATCATTTTCAGAAGCTTGTCTGGAAAGAGCCGGAAATATTGCCGTAGCGACGGAAATTGCAAAAAGCCCTAAAGGAAACTGAACAAGACGGTCAGCATAATACAAATATGAAATACTTCCTTCGGGCAAAAATGATGCCAGCAGAGTACTGACAAACATATTTATCTGGTAAACGGCACCACCGAATATTGCAGGCAGCATAAGAATTCCGACCTTTTTGAGGCCGGGATGAAATATTTTTACTTTTCTCCGGAAATATATGCCATTTTTTATAAGAAAAGGGACTTGAATCAAAAGCTGCAAAACCCCTCCGGCAACCACCCCGGCGGCAAGCACTTTTATCGGTTCACCTGTAAAAGGAGAAACAAATAAGACAGCTGTTATCATTGAAATATTTAATATGGAAGGTGCAAAAGCCGGAGCTGCAAAATGTCCCAGCACATTTAAAATACCCATAAAAAGTCCTAAAAGGCATATTAAATAAACGTATGGAAACATTATACGGGTAAGAGATACGGTAAGTGCGAATTTTTCGGTGAAATCGGCAAACCCAGGTGCAATAAGCCTGACAACCAAAGGTGAAAATATAATCCCTAATACTGTAATAACAATGAGGATAGCAGATAAAAGACGCACTGCCGATCCGGCAAGATTGTTGGCTTCCTCTTTTCCTTCTTTAACAAGATAGTCTGCAAAAACAGGTATGAAAGCAATGCTCAAAGAACCTTCGGCAAAAAGCCGCCGAAATAGGTTTGGTATTCTGAAAGCAACAAGAAATGCATCTGAATATAGCCCCGCACCAAAAAACCATGCAATTACAATATCTCGTACGAAACCAAGTATACGACTAAGCAGTGTTGCTCCACCCACAAGCACGGCTGCTTTTGTTACCCGGATTTTTTCCGCCCCAGGCATAAATATCCTCATCTAACTTATCAAAGTTATAAAATTAAATTTGATTTTTAAATAAGGTGTTATTGCAATAAATATAATATATTTTGGATTATCTTGATTAAAATGTATAAACATATTGCAAAATCATCTATATTTAAGTTAATATTACTTGACAGATAATAGCTCATTTTGTATAAAATGCGCTCTAAAAAAAACTAACAAAAGGAGTCATAAATTTGGCCAATCATAAATCTGCTTTAAAACGTGTACGGCAAGATGAAATCAGACGCTTGCGCAATAAATCTACAAAAACAAGAATAAAAAATGTCGTAAAAGATATCAGAGCAACTGCAAGCAATAATGAAAACAAAGAATCTTTATCAAAAGAACTGAACACCGCAAAGTCTATTATCGATAAAGCGGCAAAAAAAGGTGTGATACATAAAAGAACCGCCGCCCGTAAAATATCCCGCCTGTCAAAACTTATCCCTTCGTAAAAAAAATGTTCGGCGGGAAAAAGTCTTGTCTCTCCCGCCGTTTCAAATAAAACCAAACAATACTATTTTTTCCCAGGCTGTGACTTATTTGCCTTCGGCCTTAAGACAATGGCTTTAGAGCCAATTACAAAACGCCCCATTTTGGCCGATCTCTGCGTTGGGCTCAAATTTTAAGCCTCGAAATACGCTATGTATTCCTGCGGTTAAAATTTTCGCCCGCCTTGAGCTTGACCAAACTGAAACGTTTTGAAACCGGCTCTTTATATTTAAATATTTTGTTGGCATGCATAACCTGCTTAAAATTCATATAATCTAAAAATTATCCGTTAGCTTATTGTATACTTTTTCTGCAAGTCTTTTTGAAAGAATCTCAATTGCCTTACGCATTTCATTTTCAGTAGCAAGCTTGTCAGATAACACGGTAAATGCCTGGTCATCTGAAATATTTGAGCCTGTCCAGATAATATTGCCGTCTTTGCTTTTTAGTTTTAAACTGATAACAACTACAACCCGTCTTTCAAGAGAAGTTATGGTACTGCTGCGTGAAATCGCCACATCGCTTGCAGTTTCTACAGTTCCGTATAAGAATGCGTCCGCTTCATCTTTCTTTGCAACAGTTTTACCATGTCTTGTGAACTCGTAGATAATATCGTTTGTAATTATGTTTTCAATTCCGCTTTCTGCGGTTTTATTCTCAAGAACTAAAACTGTCACCTTTTGAACAGATGCCGGCAATTCACCGCTTCCGGCAAATTTGTACCCGCAACTATAAAAAAATAAACCTGCAATAGCTGTAATTAATATCAATAGGCGTGTTTTTATCAAAGTTTCTCCTTTAAATTTATATAACGATATTAACAAGTTTTTGCTTAACAACTATTATTTTTTTTATCTTTTTATTACCGATAAATTTTATGGCATTTTCATCGGACAAGGCTTTTTCCTTGATCGCATCATCATTTGCATCGGAACTTATGGAAAATTTTCCTCTAAGCTTTCCGTTAACCTGAACAACAATTAAAACTTCATCTTTTAAAAGCGCATCTTCTCTGTAAACCGGCCATTTTGCAAGAAATACGCTTGTCTTATAACCAAGAGCTTCCCAAAGCTCTTCTGAAAAATGAGGAATAATGGGTGATAATAATAAAACAGTCGATTCTATAGCGAACCTGATTACACCTGCTTTTTCGGAAGAGACTTTGATGGTTCCCATGGAATACATCATATTAACAAGTTCCATTACTCCGCTGATTGCCGTGTTAAAATGAAACCTGTTTTCAATATCGTTTGTAACTTTTGAAATTGTCTGATGTGTCTTCTGGTATAGTTCCTTTAAATCTCCTTCGAGAAGTCCGGGGTCTGCGTTAAATGGTTCTATATGCTTAATTATATCAACCCAGGTATTTACAAGCCGCCATACACGCGTCAAAAACCGGTATCCGCCGTCAACTCCCTGTTCGCTCCATTCAAGATCGCGTTCGGGAGGAGCAGCAAAAAGGCAAAAAAGTCTGGTTGTATCGGCTCCGTATCTTTCAAGCAGCAAGTTTGGATCGATAACATTTTTCTTTGACTTGGACATTTTCTCAACCCGCCCTATTGCAACTTCATTCCCACATTTTGAACATATGAGTTTATCGGCTTCTCCAATCACCTCTTCAGGAAACAAATAGCCATGTTCCGGACAGGTTACAGACTCTTTGCACACCATTCCCTGAGTTAACAGTCTCGTAAAAGGTTCCTTGAATTCCACAAGACCTATATCTTTTAAAACACGGGTAAAATATCTTGAATACAAAAGATGCAAAATAGCATGTTCAACTCCGCCTATATACTGATCTACAGGCATCCAATAATCAACCGCTGTTTTATCAAAAAGGCCATCTTCAAATTTAGGACTGCAATAGCGCGCAAAATACCATGAAGATTCAACAAAGGTGTCCATAGTATCGGTTTCCCTTGCTGCATCTTTATTGCCGCATTTTGGGCATTTTGTTTTTTTAAAATAATCAAGAAAAGGTAGAGGAGACTGCCCGCCTTCAAGCAGACCGGCATCTTCAGGAAGTAATATTGGAAGATCTTTTTCATCAGCAGGTACAATGCCGCAGGTTTTACAGTGAACCATAGGTATAGGAGTTCCCCAGTACCGCTGTCTTGAAATGCCCCAGTCTCTGAGTCTGAAACTGACTGTTTTTTCACCAATACCTTTTTGTTCAAGAAAAGAAGCAATTTCATCAAGAGCTTTTTTATTATTCAAACCGTTAAATTGCCCGGAGTTTACCATTATTCCTTCATCAACATAGGCTTCGGTCATAAACGCCGGATCAAGGTCACTGTCACATGGTTTAACAACAACCACAATATCCAGACCATATTTTTTTGCAAAATCAAAGTCCCTCTGATCATGTGCCGGAACAGACATTACAGCACCTGTACCGTATTCCATAAGGGCAAAATTTGCAGTATATATGGGCATTCTCCTGCCTGTTAAGGGGTTAATGCACCAGGCTCCTGTAAAAACACCTTCTTTTTCATAACCTTCAATCGCCTTTACCGACCTGTCCTGCAAAGAAATTCTTTCGACGAATTCAGATACTTTCTTTTCTTCTGCCGTGCCTTTCGAAAGCTTTGTCACAAGAGGGTGTTCAGGGGCAAGACACATAAATGTAGCACCAAAAACCGTATCCTGTCTGGTGGTAAAAACCGGAATAACTTCATCCATATTTTCAACCGGAAACCTTATTTGCGCTCCGATACTTTTTCCTATCCAGTTTTTTTGCATCAAAGTGACTTTTTCGGGCCACCCGGCAAGCATATCACAATGAACAAGAAGATCTTCGGCATATTTTGTAATTTTAAAAAACCATTGCCAAAGCTTTTTCTGACGTACCTGCTTGCCGCATCTCCAGCACATGCCAGCTTCAACCTGCTCATTTGCAAGAACAGTCTGGCAGGGATCACACCAGTTCACAAAAGACTCTTTTCTGTAGGCATCCCCTCTTTCAAACATTTTTATGAAAAGCCATTGTTCCCATCTGTAATAGTCGGGGTTGCAGGTAGCAATTTCCCGGTCCCAGTCATACGAAAAGCCCATGCGTTTTAACTGCATACGCATGTAATCGATATTTTGATAAGTCCATGCCGCAGGATGTGTTTTGTTTGCTATGGCTGCATTTTCAGCGGGCATTCCAAAGGCATCCCATCCCATGGGGTGCAAAACATTAAACCCCTTCATCCTTTTATATCTTGCGACCACATCGCCTATAGTATAATTTCTCACATGCCCCATATGGATTTTCCCTGAAGGGTATGGGAACATTTCAAGAAGATAATATTTATCTTTATCTTTGTCTTCGCAGACTTTAAACAGGCCGGATTCATCCCATTTAGTCTGCCACTTTTTTTCTATAATTTCCGGGAGATATTTTTCTTCCATTACTGATTAAAACTCCTTAATAGATACATATCAAACCATTTGGATGGTCTTCTCTAATTGCATAACTTCATATAAATAGCAATAAATAGCAAGACCGAAAACAGGGCGATCGCATATCTTTTTTTTGAAAATTAATTTGATTAACTTATGATTGTTGGGTTCATTTAAAATCCAAATTCAGACAGGGTACTCAAATTGTCTTGAAAGAAAATAAGAATCTGATATAGAAACAAACATATGCATTGACTATTCAATTTGGCACTTTAATAAAGGAGATATACTATTGAGTATCCCGGTTGACAGAAGGCATTATCAGAGGATTGAGGTAAACTGGCCTGCCACTATTACAATAAACAACAAAGTTGTTGAGGGTGAAATCAATAATATAAGTTTCCGGGGCATGTCAATAAACTGTGATGAAGCTCTCCATTTGGGCGAAACATATACAATAGAAATAACGCCCCCTGATTATGAGGTTGTACAAATTTCCGGTAAAATTATCTGGTCTGATCTTTGTGCAATAGATGATGATAATAAAACGGTAGGAATCGGAATATGTATTGTCAAAATCCATGATAAAGACCAAAAGTATTTCGAAGATTTCCTTTCCGCAAATATTATATAAAAACAGCCTTAAGAGCCACTTTCGAAACGTTTCAGTTTTGTCAAGCTCAAAGCGGAAAAAAATTTCAACCACAGGAATACATTAAGTATTTAGAGGATAGCGCTTATGTTCACTACGTGTCACTTCGTGCGAAATTTGAGCCCAACGCTTAAGATCGGCCAAAATGGGGCGTTTTGAAACCGGCTCTATTGTATAACCCGAAATTAAGGCTCTTTATAAATATAAGGGAGAACAACCCAGCATGAAAAAAACAAACACTGCTATCTAAAAAATTTGTTGATTAAAATAAGATAAACTGTTAGCAAAAGTTTTTTATAATGCTCATTGTACAAGTTAAGTTGTTTTGTAGTTTCTGGAATAAATAATCCGATATCTCATTTTGTTTTTTTTACTCCCAATAAACTTTAAATTAAATTGTTGATGGCACAGCAATATCAGTCCCAGCCACATCAGCTGCTTCCACCAGTTTCAGGCCAAATTGTTTAGCTCGGTTTTTCATGTTTTTTATTATTCTCTGTTTATATTGCATCTC
>JAHITX010000021.1 GCA_018817425.1 Pseudomonadota bacterium | reverse complement strand
TCCTTTGCGGGTATTAAACACCAATGGAAAACCGGTCTTCTTTTCAGAACACATCGCTTTCTCTTGGTGTATCATATCTCTCCCTTCCACGCCTTCAGTTTATCCCTTTGGTTAATTTGCGAAGCAATCTACGAGCTCCTTTTTAACTTTAAGACGATAATTCAATATCGATTATGAAAAATATATACGCAGAAAAACAAAGGTTAAGCCGGAAATTTTGTTGCCTTATTTCTTATTAAACGGTCTAATATTAAAACCGTTAGTTGAATAAGTAGGAATCTGTATTATCGACAACATCTTATATAATAAATGATATTAGGATGTCAATTGATAATCAACATTTTATGGTTATGTAAAAACTAGATGAACAGCTATCAAAAAGAACAAATAGAAGCACTTCAGATAATTAGTTGCCACATGGCGGAGTTGAAAACCGAATTACTTCAAACACTGGAAGTACCCCTTAAAGAATATCTCTTGTTTCGAAGTCAAACAGATATATTTTTATCCGACCACTTTTCCGAAATTTGCAACTTGAGTTGTTATCAAAACAGGTTGAGCGCCTGCTGTTCAAAAGACGGAATAATAACCTTTTTTGCCGATGTAGTGATAAATGCTTTAAGTACGAGTAAAGCTGAACTGGATAATATTGAAACTCTGATCAAAAAGCCCAACACAAAGTACAAATGCGTCTATCTGGCTCCGGAAGGTTGTGTGTGGCGGGTCAAACCCATTGTATGTCAAATGTTCTTATGTGATAAAGCGATAGCAGAAGTATTTGGAAAAAACCCATCTGCGCAAAAGCTTTGGGAGAATTTTAAAAAAAAGCAAAAAGACTTTACCTGGCCGGATAAAATAGTTCTTTTTGATCAGATTGAATCAATCTTTATAGAAGCGGGTTGTTCATCAACTCTTATGTATCTTAATAAAAGCCCAGGACTACTTAGGATAAAACGCCAGGCAGGACTTTTTAAAAAACAGTAGTACTTCTAAAAAAAGCGGGCAATAATATATATTCCTATCATTGCAAATCCAAGCGCAACTTTAGCAACTGAACCAAGAAGTATTCCCACCCAGGAGCCAATACCTGCACGAAAAGCGGGTTCAATACGATTTCTTGCTATTAATTCCGCAATAAATGCTCCGACAAAAGGTCCTATAAAAACACCGACCAATCCGAAAAAAAGGCCCACCACTCCGCCAACAAAAGCACCAACAGATGCCCAACGACTTGCTCCAAATTTTTTAACACCAAACGATGCTGCAATAAAGTCTAATGTGTGAGCCAGAATGGCAAGAGCAATTAAAATAATTACAGTTACACTGCCCATGTGTGAAAAATTGCCTGCCCATTCGGCAAAGATAAGACCGGCACATATCAAAGCAGGACCCGGAAGTATGGGGAGGATGAGACCAACCAAACCGGCTACAACAAGTATTATTCCTAATATTAAAATTATAATAGACATGTAATCCATAGAGTTAGCTATAAGTTGATTTCAGGGTTATTTAAAATGCAATGGTCAATTCAAGACCGATGGTAAGTTTTTCTTAACATAATTAAAAGAGGAGTCAAGTTTGAGTGTTAAACCCTGATTAACCATCAAAAAAATAAAAAACCTCGTTGACCCTGTAAAATCAGGGTGATAGATTAATTTTGGATAAAAAAACTATCATCAACAAGGTGTGATTATTATGGCACAAGGGATTCTTCCTTTCAAGTATGAAACTTAAAAAAACACAACAGGAAAGACGGCACTGGCCGGCCTTCCCGTGTATCTGGATTTGGCCAGGGTAATAGGGTTACGCGAAAAGTCAGAAGAACATTATTGCGTTGCTGGCGTAAAGAGAAAACACGTACAGCTCCTCCTCCGTCATCAATATTTCGTTATCTGGCAGCATTTCATGATAGTAACCAGGAAGAACAGAGGCAACCGGGTAAAGCTTTTATTCCAGTGCCAAACGTGCATTTGTAAGGTTTCGTGGAAATCAACAAAGAACGGACAGCATTTTCAGGTTTTCAAAATTCCGGGAGTACAGCGACCATTGATATGGATGCTACGCTTGTATCTACAAATAAGATTGACGCGTTATTCAGTTACAAAGGATTCAAAGCCTATCAACCATTGAATACATGGTGGTTTGAACAGGGTATTATTTTGCATACAGAATTTAGAGATGGCAATGTGCCGGCAGGTTTCCAACAGCTTAGGGTTTTTAAGGATGCTTTGGGCTGTTTGCCTGAGCAGGTACAGACAGTCAGAGTAAGTTCAGACACAGCCTGTTATCAGCATGATTTACTGAGATATTGCTCGACCGGAGAGAATAGTCAATTTGGCGTGATAGAATTTGCCATAGGTTGTAATGTAACAAAAGAATTTAAAAAAGCTTTTGAACAAATAGAGGAGTCGGAATGGAAACCGATATATAATGCTGCATGGTGTGGAGGATCATGATATTAGCGATTAATCTGAATGTAATGATAAAGAAGCTGGCAATTGGAGATTTTTGAATAGCAAAGAGAATGAAAGCAGTCAGGTTTTCTTTTTATGAAATTGTTGAAAAAACGTCAACTCCAACGACCAAAATGTCCATATCATTTTTAGGCGTTGGATTTGGGGAATTTAATACGGTTGACAGGTATGATGTATTTTATGTATTGATACTCTGGTACGTCTTCAATGGCCTCGTATTATAAACAAACATATTACACAGGGAGATAAAAGATGTCAGGTTTAAACAAAGTAATGTTAATCGGTAGGCTTGGTAAAGATCCGGAGATCCGTTATACAAATGCAGGAGTTGCAATTGCTAATTTCACTATTGCAACATCTGAAGATTGGAAAGATAAGGCAAGCGGTGAAAAAAAAGAACGTACCGAATGGCATCGTATAGTAGCTTTTGGAAAGCTCGGTGAAATATGCGGAGAGTATCTTTCTAAAGGAAAACAGGTTTATATTGAAGGCCGGCTTCAGACAAGGGCCTGGGATGACAAAGACGGTAATAAAAGATACACAACTGAAATCGTATCTTCCGATATGCAATTTCTTGACAGAAAAGATTCGGGTGATTCTTCAAGAAAGGATTATAATAATGATGCCATGGATCGTGGTGCTCCTGGACCCATGCATAATAACGCACAGGATGATGATATACCGTTTTAAAATCTTAAAAAAGCACCCTTATATGGCATAATTATTTGTTTTATTTGCTATAACGGTTGGTTGAAATTAAATAAGTCTTTGTGGGTTAGAAAAAGCTTGTTCAACTGCATACTTTATATAATTTGGCAGGTAAAGCAGTTTTTTTAAGAGGCTGTTTTTTATCGGTTGAATTAGAGATTGAAGAATTTGTCAGGCTTTTTTATTCTCATCTATTTTGTCGTGCTCTTTTTTTTCAACATCGGAAGTGGCTGATTTAAAGTTTTTTATGGCTTTTCCCAGTCCCGCTCCTATGTCAGGAAGTTTACCTGCTCCAAAAATAATGAGAACTATAACCAGTATTATTATAAGTTCCTGCATTCCAAGTCCAAACATACGCTCCTCCAGGCAACTATGTGCCTTAATAGTTAAGGGTTTTTTAAGCCCATGTCTTTAAGTCAATTTATATCACTGGCTACAGCGGGTGTCAAACTATAAACAGAACCTGCCCATGGTAACCGAATATTGAGCGATTCCACTCTGTATCAGTAAAACTCCATCTGCGAGCGTATGTTCTTAGTAAGCCCCCTTGAAGGGGGCAATTCTTGGTACGTTTCATCTTACTTATATGTTTAAATGTTCTTATAAAGAAAACTGTTCCGGAATCGAGAATCTTTACATTTATCTGTTTTGCCCCTTCTCTTTACAGATATAAGTCCTAACAAACCGCTTGCAAGCAGTAGTAATCCACTTGGAATAGGAACCGATGATGCAGGGGCAAGAACGCCGTTACCATTGAAATTATAAGTCAGTCCGCCAAGCCAGTCATTGCCGGCAAGGGTTGGTTTATAGTATATATTATAGTCACTGTAGATTTTTAACAACTGATCCAGGCCGCCTTCCAATCCGAACACTCCCACGTAAAGAGCCGCACCATCTGTAGAGTTTCCGTCAAAGATACTAAGCGTTACGTTTGATCTTAAAGTGAAACTGCCCCATGCGAAGTTATCATCGTATCCCGAAGGTAAAGCGCCGTAATCGGCTCCTGCCAGATACATCTCCTGGCCAATGCCGTTAAGTATCAAAGCGGCTTCGTCCGTATCCCATAAACTATTTTGAAAGCTGTTGTTTATAAAGTTTCTCAAAACA
Source organism: Pseudomonadota bacterium (assembly GCA_018817425.1). Classification (NCBI taxonomy): domain Bacteria; kingdom Pseudomonadati; phylum Pseudomonadota; species Pseudomonadota bacterium. The sequence goes on along the minus strand of JAHITX010000021.1, from coordinate 7,085 downwards.
AAGAAATTATCACCGACCCCGCCGATTACACGGCCTGTTTCGCCGATAATCCAGTCATAAAAATAATTATTTGATGGGTCACTGAGAAAAATGCCGTTTTCCGTGTATGATCCGGCAAATTTCACGGTGGTGTCGGTGGTTTTGAAAAAACCGTTGTTGATGACATCGCCTGTAAAGATAGCAGGGTTATAGGCCACTTCAATTTTTCCGGCCGCCTGATTAGTAACACCGCCGTTAACTGTGGTAGTTCCGCCTGTCAGTGTTATGATTCCTTGATTGTTCAAACCGCCCGTCCGGAATGTGCCGTAACCGGACATCTGATTGGAATTGGTCATAGTGTGATTGTTGTTGTCAAATATGCCGCCGGTAAGATTTATAACACCATCATTGCTTGTTAAACCTCTTGACATAAGAAGCTTATTGCCTGTTGATGCGGTTATCAAACCACTTGAAGTATTGCTTATAGTGCCTCCCATTGTCAGCGTTCCGCCCATTGCTTCGATTGTGCCGCTATTTGTCACGTTGTTGCCGATCTGCCCCACACCCTGAATGCTGCCTGTATTAGTAATTGCTCCCCCTGCAAGGTTTGATATATTGCTGGCAAGCTGGATGGAGCCGCTGTTGTTAAAGCTCTTTGAAACAGTAGTGCTGCTGTCAACCAGTAGGCGACCTCCGTTGTTGTTGAATCCGCTCAAGATTATGCCCTGGCCTGATACCGTACCGCCATATGTATTATTTAAAGTAGCTGCGCCGTTAACAATCGCATCATTTAAATTCAGACTCCCGCTGTTTGTAAGATCACCGCCGTCAAGCTGTAGCTTATAACCGTTTGCAAGCGTCATCAAACCCTTATTGGCATTTGTCCCGGTATTATTCAAAATAATATTGCCGCTGCCTTGAGTTAAGATAGCATTGTTGGTAAATCCACCGTTGCCCCCGATTCTGCCATTAACATACATCTGGCCGTTGTTTACCTGAGGGCCGTTTCCAAACAAAGTTCCATATAGATACATAGTGCCGTTATTTTCCAGACCATATCCGTTAAGGATTAGAAAACTGCCCGTGCCGGTTGAAACGAGGTTGTTATTTATCATGCCGTTTGAGGCGTAAAAATCGCCGTTTAAATAGGCAGAGCCGTCATTTACCAACTGCCCATTAAGATCCCCTGCGGTATATGAAAATGTGCCTTTGTTATCAATCGAAGAATTCACTGTTCCGCCGGACATTTCAAATTCATCATTATTCTTAATCGAGCCTGCCTCAAGTATTCCACCGGATATGACATATTTCCCCAAAATAGCAGAATATATTGCAATAATAAGATCATTTGCAACTGTGTTTGTGCCACCACTTTGGATGAAGGTACCGATACCCTGGTAACCTATGGTTTCATTGATAGCGTTCAGAGAGCCGTTGCTAAGTATGTATGTACCAACTCCGCTGTGCTCAACTGAGCCGTCGCTGGAGTGAAGGCCGATTTTTAAATCATTTGTAGTATTTGTACCACCGCTCTGTTTAAAAGTGCCTTTAGCATAAAGGCCTATCTTTTCATTGGTTGCGTTCAGAGAGCCGTCGCTAAGTTCGTATGTGCCACCTTCGCTGGAATAGCTGTTGATATTGAGAATATTTGCCACCGTATTTGTACCGCCACTCTGATTGAAAGTGCCGCTACCTCCTCCACCTATATTTTCGGTATTTGCAAAGAGTGAACCGCTGCCGCTAAGATTGTATGTGCCTGTGGCGTTAATGTTGATATCATTGTTGTTGCCGAGATTAAGAATATCTGCCACCGTATTGGTACCACCGCTATGATTAAAAGTTCCGGTACCGTAATTGCCTATATAGATCTTATTTGCCGACAGGGAACCCCCATTCAGTTCATATGTACCAAAGCTGCTTAGGCCATCACCGATATAGAGATTATATGTTACTGTATTGGAGCCGGTATTTTGAATAAAAAAGCCGGTACCGTTATAGCCCAGATATTCAGTATTTGCAGAGAGTGAACCGCTGCCGCTAAGGTTGTATGTGCCTGTGGCGATAGTGTCTTTGCCGAGATAGAGACTGTCTGCCACTGTATGGCTACCGCCGCTATGATTAAAAGTTCCGGTACCGGAATCGCCTATATAGTTCTTATTTACCGATAGGGAACCGCTGCCGCTAAGATTGTATGTGCCTGTGGCGGTAGCGCCGTTGGCGAGATAGAGACTATCTGCCACTGTATGGCTACCGCCGCTCTGGTTAAAAGTACCGGTACCGGAATTGCCTATATAGCTCTTATTTGCCGACAGGGAACCTTCATTCAGTTCATATGTACCAAAGCTGCTTGAACCAACACCGAGGTGGAGATCATGCGTTATTGAATTGGAGCCGTTATTTTGAATAAAAAAGCCGGTACCGTTATAGCCCACATATTCATAATTAGATGCTAAAGGATGGTCAAGACCAGTCTTAAGAGTCATTGTGCCTGTCCCTGTTGCGTCAATTCTCAAACTATTCAGAACTGCCGAAGGATATGCCGTATTATAATAATATACAATTCTGTCGGTCGCATCCGACTGGGTCAGGTAGACATTATCCCCATTTATCGGTTGCCCGGCTGGATTCCAGTTTGTGCCGTAATCCCACCAGCTTGAACCTCCGATCCAGTATTTGTCTGCTGCATGGGAGTAAACTGCCGACAGAAAAATACAGCTTGATAATAAAACCATTATCAGAATAATTTTCATTTTAACTATGGAATATAACCCTTTCATATTTTCCTCCTTTAACCTTATTTATTAGCCCATATTATCGGTTATTGCTGAATATTCTTCTCAGGTTTAATAGACCAATCAAACCTGAGCCGAAGAGCCAAAAAGCTCCAGGGATCGGAACACTGGAGATGTCATACATCAATCCTGACCTCCATTCCGGATATACCCCATATTCTACAAACCCAAATGCATCACCTCCGGTTACCGGTATAAATTTCAAACCAAGGTAATCGTAGCCATTATCCAGAAAATATTTCACCAAGTCAGTCACATCAAGATAAGTAGGTCCGCCCAGATACGGCCGTGTAAGCTGAGTAAGGACGCCAAGAGTGGCTCCAGAGTAATCATCAAGTGTAATGACACCATCTCCATTGTAATAAGATATCGTTGTTGTAGAATTTCCAATCGTCCTCCCCCCGGTATCCATAAGGTGTAATGTATATCCCAAGTTTGGGATAGAAGGTATGTCATCTAAATCAAATTCCATGTATCCTGAAAACAAAATAGAACCTGATGATGATAATTCGGCGATAACGGCATGGCTTCCCTGGATTTGCATACTTCCGTCATAGTTATGTGTTATGCTCATGGATTTACCATCAACCCACACCGGTGCACTTTTGGCCTGCCCTTCAAAGACAAAGAACACAAAAAAAATAAGGCAAAACAATATTTTTAATTTTGATAATAAAACCATAATTATTCTCCTTTTTTTACATGTGTATTATTATAAAAAAGCAACAATCCTCTCATCGTATCTACGGTTTATATTTTTGTGTTGTAACTTCAGTTACCAAAACAATTCGTTGATATATGAAATTCATTCATATTCCCCCTAACTATCCTTGCTTGCAATATTCTTAACCTCCATCTTGAAATGCAAGCCTTAAGTTAGCGCTTATGGGATTAAAGGGGTGCTTTATTTTTATAGTTTTCTATAGAGCAATCATGATGATATTCTTGATAATATGAATAGTTAGCTTCTAAGCTATATATATAAAGAATATCCCCAAGCTCTCCCCATACGCGACTAAGTCGCTCTTTGCTATCTCCTGCCAGACCAATTACCGCCATTATTGCTCGATTGATTATAACCCCATGTGCCATTAAATTGATCCCCATCCTTCGAGGTTTTAAAAAGCCCCTGCCCATAAGAGTCGCCTTCTTGCCATTGAAAGTTTAAAAGGTTATTTTCAACTATACCTTTGATTTTTCCAGCGCCCAGACCATATGTATAAGTACCGGTTACCTTTTGTCCGCTTCTTTCAAAGCGCATGGATATCTCCACGCCAGCGTTGTTGCCGATAGTGAATTCCCCTTTGTACTGACCGCTGAATGCTTGACCGGTTGTTGGGCTTTCTGATTTTAGACTTTTTAATTGTGGGACAATGCTGCCTTCCGGCCTGGGCGTCAAATACTCCAATTCCATGGTTATGCCGATATGGGCTATACTTTTTTGAGTGTCATGATTGGCTAAAATATCAGCAATAGCATCCAGTTGGTTAGCCATATAATTTATTTGGACAACGGCTTTGCGGATATCTGGTTCGGTTCGGGCAAAATCTGTGGTATGCGTTCTGAGCTTTAAAGAAAGTGCGCGTATTCGTTCTGGAGATAGCGGATGGGTGGATTGTGTGCGAAGATAATTTTCCCATTGCGCATCCGAAGTAAAATCCCCACGATGTTTTGATAAAAATAATGTAGCCATAAAAAATTGGGTGATTCCTATTGGTGCAACACCAATACGCCGCATCAGCTCCATCGCAAAATTGTCGGCCTGGAGTTCATTTTGTCGGGCCTGATCCAATGGAATATCATAGCCGGGATGATGATAGTAAAGATGTCCGAGTTCATGTGCCATAATAAAGATTATTGCCGATTTTAGAATTTTTTGAGAAAGGGAATCAACGCGTTCATCATTTAGTGCGTCGTTTGGTATTTGAAGCGCTTCCAGCGGGGGAGGAAACTTTTTCCCCGGAAATGTCTGTGGGTTTTTGTATTTCATCATACTCATATAGTTGTAAATTGTATCTTGGCTGTAACTGTTGAACAAAAGCCAAGCCGAGGCAATGGCCACATCATCTAACAGCTTTATGGACAAAATGGGCAGTATTATACCTCTCGGTTGATTGGTCGCATAGAAATTTATTGGGGATTTTTGACCGGAAGCTATGAGTGGAAACTGCAAGTCAAAGGAACCGATGGATTGCCGTTCCTTGGGGGTAAGATTCTTCATCAGAAGATGCTCAAAATTCCAGCGAACATTTTTAGGATATCTTGATTGCCAATATTGTAGGGTGCTTTCCGGATAAAACTTTTCCAAGTAAGATGCATGCAGTGGCAGCACTCCACAGGCGAGTATAAGCAAAATGATAAATAAAAAGCGGTTACGCATGATAAAAACTCCTGTTATTGGTCATTCCCATAATAAAACAGCTCTTTCGCCTGCCGACATTCAGCTGGCAGAGCTGTTTCGTCCCCCAGACTTACCCATTGTTCGAAAGCTTCAAAAGAGCACCAATCTGGTCCCCAAACCTTACTAATCAACTCCAATTTGACGGTTGGCAGTTGCAGTTGCATATTCACACGATTCTCCTTATTTTCGAAACTATTTATCTTCTTTGGAAGTTGATTGAGCCAAAAAAACGAGGGACGAAGCAAAGAGCGCTTATGTTCGAGTTCAGCTGAATCCATATGCGCACGACCTTCAGTTGCACCCAGGTAATTTATTTTTGCTTGGGATACCTGAGCGACTTCCATGTTTTTGGGTTCAACGCTGTATTGAATTGCATTATGAAGAGACAGTGCAATGACAGCGGCACCGAAAAGCGCAAAAAAAACGCCAGGACCAACACGGCTCAAGAAAATTGAAATATTTCCGGGCAAGATGATTTTGCCTTGGCTGTCAGTTTTTTCAGGCAATTTAAGAAAAAGTCGGTAACCTAAATAAATTGACACACCACCGATAAGGGAATCCAAAATCCTTTCAAAAGACCTAATAATGATGGGATCCATAAAAATCTCCTTTATAAGCTTTCATTTTTATAAAATCTGACGGAGTCTCCTTTTCGACACGGATGTTTGTTGGACAGAATTCTAAGGAACATATTAGTTTCGCATCTCAAATATTTATTATTCTTTTTTTAATTCTATTAGCGCCCGCCCTTTTAGTATGTGATCACATTGGTGAACGTCGCAAAAACCAGCAGGTTTAGGAATGCAGAGACGAAACCTGTACGAGTTAAATTGCCTTGTTAGCTTCTCTTATAATTTTCTTACTAAGAAGCCTTGATAGCGCCAACATGCGATGCTATATACCTTTTGAATAGCCAATTCGCTTGATAAATGAATCACGGACACCCAGGTCCTTTGGCAATTATGGCGATTTGAGACCAACTACCTTGATTTTTCACCAAGCATCCATGTCCAGGCCATGTGACGAACAAAGATTGTTTGTATCCGGATATAAAAGCGCTATCTTCTGTAATAGCGCAAGTCACCGGCATTCCCTCCGAATATTTACCGATCGGAAGAAGCGTTTCGCCACTTGGACTGGTGTCCACGTATGTCGATATTTTTGGCACCCATGAGTTAGCATTATTTATATCTGGTGTAATTGCACATTGAATAGGTGTTGCTCCAGGCATACCGTAAACGTAAAAATATAAATCGTATGTATTTGCAGCTTGGACAGTAGATGAAAAGATTACAACTACCACTGATGCCAAAAACCACAACATTGAAACCGCACTAATTATCTTTGCAAATGTAAGCATTTATCTATATTCCTTTGATCGATTCTGTTTTGTAATAAATTACGAAACTTGAAATAAATTCCCAAACCATCAACTAAATTCATTCATCTCCCTCCCTGAAAAGATTAGAAAGTTTCTCTCTTTTTATCAGAGGGAAAAAAGGGGAGGAAAAATATGCCGATTTATTGAAGCTTTTTATAGTTGTAGGAAATAATATTATAAGAGATCTTACAGATCGCTTACAGATTGAGGATATTTTGAAAATAATTTATAAATTCGGTATTCAATTTACACACGACGGCTTGCCTTAAATAGGCATGGATGTTGGTGGGAATATTAAGTTATAATAAGATATGAATGGGGGGATTTCGCTACATTTGAGAGTGTAAGTTTTTAACAATAATGTAAAGCACAATGAAATAGAAGACCCCATTAGAGCTGGTCGGGAAAAACTGTACAGTTGCTTAAGTGGTAAAGCTGTTCTAAATTGATTTTAAAATATAGAAAGGAGCAGCGGTAAAATGAAGAAATTAAGAAGGAATCATGGAGCAACGTTTAAAGCAAAAGTAGCGAT